>JBHLKP010000067.1:0-18454 GCA_048886525.1 Candidatus Hodarchaeota archaeon
CCTTTGCAAAATATTTGTCAAAGTACGGTGATTGGGAACTTTCTTCTCAAGGAGGTAGTTTACTGATTCCTAAAGAACGATTTCATTTTGATTCAATTTTATTCCTACCAAAACGATTATCTTATTCTGCAGATAGAACTTGGAAATTCATAGCTTCAGTTCCGATTATTATCAGATCAGATTTTTTACCTGAAAATATCATTTTATTCCAAATGTTAAAAGGAGTTGAATGTGAACTTATAAGATCTGGTTTCTTGAAAAAACAATATCAATTTAAGACAAATTCCCTCTTATTATCATTACAAGAAGAAATTCCATCTCTTAAGATAAATAATTTATTAATGGAGAATTTAAACCAAGATGTAGACTTAATAAAGCTAATTTCAGTTATTTCACCCGAAAGTATGGATTTCCAGTTATTCTCCCCACATATTGAAGCTAATGATCTAAATGATTATCGTGTAAAGTTTAAAGGATTATTCAACAACCCTGAAGAAATTATTTGGAATATTATTATAGAAAAATATCTAGATACAATAATCACTCGAAAAAAGTATACAGTTATTTTGGATTCGTTAATACAAGCTCTAGAGGAATCTTCAATCCATGTAACTCGTGTGACTAATATTTTTAAGAGAAGACTGTAATATAAAATGATGTTAAAAGGGCAACGCTATTGTGTTTAAAATTAATGATAAAAATGTCGCTAAAGATATAATAATTCCTAATCCTGCTCCGAGTCCTGCTAAAATAATTGCACGGTCTGATTCCCACTCTGCCATCCGCCCTTTTAAGACACGAGCAAATAATGCTCCAAAAAATGTCACTAATGCATAAGGGATAGCTGTTGTTGTACCAACAACTAATGATATAACCGAAAGTGGTATAGCTGTCCCCCATTCAATGCCATAGAGAATTAATACAATAAAAAAAGTAATTAATACTATTAAAGGATTAAATACAACCTTAGGGTTGCTTACGAATGTCACTACTTTACCAACATCAAGTGTCCAGAAGGGTACAGGAAAAATAACTGATGGAACTTGAGAAATAGATAACAAAGCCGTAACCCAAAATATTCCAGCTCCCCATGCTACAAAAGAGGCAATAAAGTGAGCTTTGATTAAACTCATCCTTTTAGTAAAAGTAAGATCAGCTGTTTTAAATGTAGCAACCCATCCAGCTCCTCCTTGTGTAATAACAAGAGGCGCAAACCAAATATCTCCTCCTAAGGGGGCATCTGCCGCAATAAAAAGTGATTCTTTGATATATGGAATTCCAGGAAGATTAGCTGTGATTCCAAAAGCATATGCTAATGCTAAAGTCGAAATGAATGACCATCCAACAGTTAAAATGATAAGTAATACAATTAATTGAGTAGATAAATCTGGAATTATAATTATGGCCACTATTGCTGAACCTAAAGTCCCTAATAAGAAGAAACTAATTAAAATACTTAAACGAGGCATCTCCCCTTCGAATTCGTCTGTTTTTGCTTGACTAAGTTTTCTTAAATCCTTTATTGTTTTTATAAAAATCCGAGGATCCCTAAGAATTGGGATAAGAGATGCTGAAATTATTAAACCCACTGTCCAAGGTAACCAAAATTCCAATTGAGAGTAATTATAGGTATCAAGAAGACTCATTCCTGGTTCCCAACCTGGTAGTAACCCATTTGCTACTAAAATTGGATTTACAATGATATTTGAGAAAATAGAGCCAATGAGTATAGAAACAACTACGTTCATTGGTAGAATAAATCCTGTAGCAAAAGCGAGAATATCAGTGGCAATACCAAAGGATGCTCCTGGAAGAATTTGCTCAATTGAAGAGTTAAAATCAAACCAAGGAATAGGAATGAACGATAAATTTAAAACTAGAGGGAAAGCGTAAATTATCAAGCCTATTAAACTAGCTATTATAGCACTAATTGAGAATATTTGCAAATGCCTTTTATTTTCCCAAGTTAGTGATTTTGCAGCTGCCGCATCAATATATGCAGTTGGAAAGGGAAGTACTTCTACTTTTGTATATAAGTAGTTAAATACAATCCCAAGTGAAATGTCTGCAGCCTTAGATAAAAGAGCTGTTATAATTAAAAGGCCAATAGGGATTATAAATACTGGACTAAATAATGATCTAAGAGGTCCAAAATATTCAGGAGCAAACCATTCAGGTATTAATTCTGTTAGTGAAATTCCATCAATAATCGTTGCCTTTGTGATAGGGTGATGTCTAAGGTAATAATTGAAAACTACTGCAACAATCATTTCCATTCCTAATGCTGTGCTTGTAACATTCATCATTATAAAAACTTCTTGCTTACTGAGAGGATTATCAGCAAGTTTAGCGAGTACAGCAAACAATACTATCGTTGTATTTAGTACTGCGCCTATAAACCAATTATTTGTTACAAAATACAGATAAATAGCTGCTGGTTGTAAAATTACCGCTGAATATATAATTGCTAGCCATATACGCCAAGTAAATCCACTCTGGTAGCTCTCCTTAGTGAGGGATTGAATTTCTTCACTAGAATCGTCTTTGTCTTCCATTTCTTAACCCTTAGATTTTTCATGATATATTTTCTCGAAATTTTAAGGTTTTTAATGATTTTTCATCCTTTGACAGACTTCGCCATATTAGTAATTGTTTACGGAGACTATCCACAAACCTTCTAACAGATGTTTGCCAAGCTGAAAGAATACCATCAAGCCGAACTAGATCGATTTCGAATATATAATGGTATTTTACCTCATCTAAGTAGGTGTATATATCTACGGTCTGTTTTAATCCCATATCAAATGGAGCAAGGTTTACTGTTGCAGTAAGATGTTTTTCAATTCTATCTGTTCTTTTTTCTGATATTCTTATGTTCTGAGCAAAGAATACTCCACCTACACTTTCAGATTCATAAATAACAAAATATTCTCTTAAAAATTCGATTATCCCTTCAGCCTCCTTTTCTGTTGCAGCTACGAAAGGTAAAGGAATTTTCCAGCTAATTTCATCTTCTTCTGGCCTAGTTGTTAATTCCCAAGCTCTTTTGACAGACGGAACAGACATTTTAGCTGATATTCTTAAAGGATAAATCGTACTTAGTAGAATTCCTAAAATACCAAATCCTAATGCGTTGACAACTGATCCTGAAGAATAATTTATTGCTAAAGTTTCTGGAAAAAGGCCAATAGCTGATAAAATAACTGCTGAGGTAATTCCAGCAAGATATCCGATGACAGATCCAATAACTGCATAAACCAGAAATTCTGCTAAGAATAAACCAGCGATATGAAAAGGTGCTAGTCCTAACGATGTAAATATAGCAATTTCTTTGCGAGATTCATATACAGTGGAGATTGACGTATTAATCATTAATAAGATGGCAATAATGAGGGGCACAGCGAGTTCAACAAAACCCCGTCCTAAATCTTGGATTGCTCGTTTATGGATACTTACAATATTGTTGTTTCCAACACGAACTTCAATATAACGAGCATAGGTAGATGTTATAGTTTCAGCAATACTAACAGCGCTATCATATTCTGTTAAGATCGATATGGAATATAAAGAAGCTCCAATATCTTTAGTTGCTTCAGCTGATAAAATCATTATCTGATTAGCACTAATATGAACATTAGGGCTAGATGCATGAGTATTTCTTGGTGTTATTGCCTCACTATCAAAATCCCTAATTTCATCAAATTGATCTCCACTAATAATACCAACAACTGTATATATGGATCCTGCCCAAAAAATTGTTTCATTTACATCGATATTCAATTCCTCAGCTGCTGAATCTGGTAAAATGCATTCAGATTTATTTTTTCCTGATAACCAATGTCCTGCAATTAGTGTGTCCTCTACAGGTTGGAAATAAATTTCTTTTTCAGTTAAACCTAAAATAGCCAAACCAAACCAAGTAATACCAGATTCAATAGCTGAAACATTAACATAACCGTTTGTTGAGTCAGTTGGTGGATACATCCACCAACGTGTTGTGAATTCCATTAGGTTTTGATATTCGATCTTTAAACTCTCATATAATTCTATAGCTAATGGACTAGTCCAATCTTTATGTCTTAAATATACACCAGTATATGGAGTAGGAGTTTCAATACCACGTGAATATACTGTAATTTGAGTACTTGCAGAAGTAAATAAAGTTAATGAATATGTGATAAGAATAATCCCTGAAAGTGCAATAATAGTCCTTCCTTTTCTTTTTTTCATCCTTGAAATACCAGTACTCATAGCAATCAAAATAGTAGAGGTTCTAGATGTATCAACAAAATGAGTGCCAGCAATCTTTATTCGTAATCCCTTTAAAAAGTTGTAACCTTCCTGATATATCATATAAAGTGCAGGAAATATGAAAATAATGGCTACAACTCCTAGAATTATCATTACAATATTTTTAGAAAGGTGTAATCCTGGATGGATAATATAGAAAAATCCCAAAACAATTCCATAGATTATGCTAGTTGAGATAATACGTTTTAATCCTGTATCAAAATTGAATAGTAAAGAAGCTACTGCGAATGAAAATGGTATCAATAGCACGGCAAAGAAAATAGTGGTAGAAGTCCCATCCTCAATAACGTTTCTAGCTTGTCTAAATGCGTCATAAGCCCAAGTAAAAGCTTGTTTTATTAATATCGTTGAATTTGAGTAATTTTTCAAGTTCAAAAGGTCTATCGATTGATTATATAATTTCAAGGCAAGATTAATTGATTCATTTACTAGATTATCATCAATATTATAGCTGGTATATAAATTTATATATTTCTGAGTCATGGACTGAAGATCTCTCGATGAGATATAAGCAGCCATACCTAAATTCTTTGATTCTCCTATTTCTACTATAAAACCGTTTCCTTGCAATCTTTCTTGACTTGAATTTGTTGCATAAACGCCTAAAATCTTATCTGGAAATTCTCCAACGAGTATACCAGGTTTATTTGGTTGAATAAAAACTAAACTAATTGTTTTTATTCCAATATAACCAAAAGAAAAGTGAATGCTTCTAGTTTCAGGATCAAGGACTTTAATTCGCAATAAGTTTGCTTCTTCTTTCTGGGTATAGGGATGATTTATACCAAAGAGACTTATTGTACCACAATCAAAAACTGTAGGATTTACTGTTATTCTATAGTTTGTTAGTTTTCCTGTTCTTTTAAATTGCTGACCTTGCTGCCCTAAATTGATTGCCTTAACCATATTTCCATTATTATCGAAATTATAGGCTTCTACAGTGAAATCGAGTGGGTAATCAGGTTGTGAGGATGCTAATCCTCTGATTTGATAAAAACCATTTTCATCTGCTTTTGTATAATATACATATTCTTCTGGAACTCCCTTACGAAGTTCCATTCCAGAAACTCTTATAAGCGCATTTGGGACATTTACAAGCCATGCTGTTGTTTCATTATGCTCTTTTACATATCCTTGAATATATGCAAAACCTACATGAAATTGAGTTTTTAAAGAAAAAGATTTATGTTGGAGATCAAGATAATGATCTAAATTTTGTTCTGTTACGAGTTGAGACAGAGCACAAATAGTATATACAACTTGAGATTTAAGAAATGCCCAATTCAAGTTTGATGTTATATCAAAAGGTGTATTAAATTTGATACGAAATGATTCAGTAGTAAAAAGTGATAATCCAATTACATTACTTGCTACAAATGGTTCCTGGTCACCAACGAAAGTAATGGGTGCAATATTCTCAAATCTTTGTAAATTAATAAATGATTTAGTTTCAAAATTCTCTCCAGTTTCAGTTTGTATGATCGGTGTATATTTTTCAAGATAACCTTCCCCAATATCCTTCATTCGATTTTGTAAATTATTTCCAGAGGTGAATTGAAGTTTAAATCTATATAGATATCCATAAGGATTAATACCGATCTTATTATTCGTTGCAGAAAGATCCAAAGATAGAAATAACTTTATCCCTGAATTTTTGTTGAGATCGGCGTAATTTTGATGAACAAATTCCCTTGCTCCTGCTGCTGATTGATGGTGGCCAGAAAGGGCTAGGAACATTAGTGTTTTCTGGGGAGTTATATCATTTTCTTTAATAACCCGAATTAATTCAAGAAGTGTTGCGATACCGCAAGCGTCATCTGCACCTGGAGCAAGAGATGGAATAATAGATGTAGAGTCAAAATGAGCTGAAATTATGATTTTGTCATCACTTAATCCTTGGATATACCCAACAATACTTTTAGCTTCAATTGTTCTCCATTCCATTCTATTAAATATAGTGATAGATTGTCCTAGTTCTTGACTAACTGATCGAATTAGGCCTGCTGTCGTACTATTCGATATATATACACGAGGAAAATTCAGGGGTATATCTATAACCTTATCTTTTGCTTCAAAACGATCAGTATCGTTAGGTGGAAGAAAGATAACCCCTTTGGCCCCTAAACTAGCTACATTTATCCAATTTGATCCTGAATTAAATTCAAGAACAACGATAGAGTCTTTGATGGTTAATCCATCAAATTCCATAAGATTTCCATAACCTGCATAAGTTAGAACTCCTGTTAATCCTCCAAGAGGAGTATTACAAGTATGTACTGAGTTAGGAAGCAGGGAATGGGCTGTAAAATTCTGTCCTGCATATTGAATAAAGGTTTCAGATTCTATAGGAATCGTTAGAGGATAGCTTACATTAGTTATGTCGGAAAGATTATTCATATGAAAATAATCAATAATATAAGCTATAGATTGATTATATCCAGGATAACCTGTCATTCTACTACCAAAACTAGAAAAATTCTCAATATGACTCTTTATATTGGGAAAATAAGTCTGATTTATTAAATCACTTAAAGATTTAAAATCTAAATATTCACTTGAATCATTAGTAAGTTCTTGAATGTCGATATTTTTAAAATCTTTAGCATTAAGAGTATTAATATTCAAAAATAGAGTTAGAAAAAGAGTGAAAAAAAAAAGAATTGTATATCTATTGAATTTCATACTAGATACCCATAATTTTTATCGACTAACTAGACCTCTGATGATTAAGAAGACTATTGCGACTATCCCAATAAGCCAGATGCCAAAAACCAATAGATAGTAGATGTCTTCAATAAGTGCTGTAAAGAATAGAAATGGTAAAATAGACGGGATAATCTTTGCTAGTAATGTATATCCCCATAATCCCGCTGTTCCTATCAAATAACCTACTGCAGCTGGAAGTAAATAATTTGTGTAAGCTTTTGTACCGCCAATTCGAACAACACCAAATTTTATGAGATAAGCTACCAACATTGGAAGCCACCAGTATCCTCCACGAAGACTTAACAGTATTGGAGCAGCAATAGGATTTAAAGGTAACCAAGGTCTAGTAAGGCGTAGGATATTTAATCCGATTGCAAAAATCGCGCCAAGGATGACTTGTCCCCAGATTTCGATTTCATAGGTTTTATGATCCCAAAATCCACCTGCAGCTAGTTCAAGCGATGCTTCACTGTAATCAAAATTATGACCAGCTTCTCCTGACCATTCATTACTCAATCCGTAGAAATACGCAAGAATTGGCCATATAATTAAACACATAAGAATAATTGATACTACACTTATACTTTGTGCCCTGAAGATGTCACGAGTACGAGTATTTGTTGTTCTACCAATATTATACGCTTCCAATGCAGAAATGGCTGGAGCGGCCGCAGCAGCATCACGTTGAAAAAACTGCATCCACATTGAAGTAACATAGAATCCAGGAGTAGCTGCATTATTCTCACCAATTATCACACGAGCACTGTGCATCCCATGTAAATGCAGGTAACCTGGATGACCAATTCCCATTCCAGCAGTTTCCGCTCGTAATCGAGCACCTGCTAAGTATCCAATGGCTAAAAACACAACGGTGTAAATGGCCCCTGTTATAGGCGATCCACTTAGTAATAAACTCATAAAAAATATAAAACCGCATATAGCTAATCCTATCCATGCCATTCTGTAAGATATTGGTTCTCCACTATCATCTATAATGGAAGGATCCAATATTGCCTTCAATGATCGAATAATATATCTTCGCTGTAAAATAAATGCCCATATGGCGACCCCAAATAACATTCCGAATTCTCCAAATGCAAATAATGAAATACCTCCAAGTCGTGCAAATCCAAGATCAATATCTGGTGGTGAGGCAACAACAGTTGGTGGATCAATAATTCCAAATTCTGTCTCAAAAACAGGGATTAACACCCAGAATAAAAGATAGAATACTAAGCCAGATAGAAGAACGTTTAAAGAAACCAATAGAAAAGCAGCTATCATAACTGGTTCAGGTCGAGCTTCTAAATATGCATTTGGTAAAAGAGCACTTAGGCCAAATTCCTTACCAAAATCAATTGTAACACCCCATGCTCTCCCTGGTACAATTCCAAATGGAAAATCTTCCCGAAATGGATCGATTTGAAAGATTATTCTTAGAAATTCAAGACTTGTCCAGCCTATTGCAATGATAGCACCAATTTTCATCCAGAAATATCGAGTTCTTTTTGCTTCGGGTTTCGCAAGAGGCGCTTCTAATAGTTCCATTACAGGCTGAGCTAATGGAAAAGCTAAGCGTTCAACATCGACCCAAGGTTTTCTAAAGATTTGAATTAAAAATAAACACATAAATGCCCAGGCAATGCATGTAATTCCCCAAAATCCAATTGGTATTAACCATTCACCTATATTTGGTAAGGTACCACCTTCATAAGCCCTGTTGATTTCGTTTAATGAAGGCGCCCAAAAAGTAGGTGCCCAACCAGACGGGGGGGATAATGGTTCATCTTGATGAGTAAACATGGCATTAAGTAATAATCGTCCTGCAATAAAACCAGAGTTTGCTATTGGAATTCCAACAATTAACATGGCCCAAATAAAGGTTAATTCTTGTCTTGAAAATTTATATCCTCGAATTCTAATCTTTTCCAATGCCTGTAACCCAAAAATGAGTAAGAAAAACGGAAAAAGAATACTCATTTCTTCGATAAAAATCTGGGGAGCTCCACCAAAGTTACCAGAAAAAATAGTTAAGATGCCCCAAAGTAAAAGAATTAATAAGCCAGTAAATAATGATTTTGGAGTTAAACCTCCTTGAATTTTTTCAATTTCTTCAAATTCTTCCTTCTCTTGACTCATATAAATCCCTTCGTATTAATAGCTCTGTATTTTTAGTATCAATTAACCTAGTAAGTGGCTCTAATTAATTTATTAAGTTTTTTGGATAAACAAACAAGAATGTATCTTTCACGAATCTTGAGTACTTAAATTCAATTGTCCAATATGAATTCTTTAGATTGATCAAATTAAAATATTATATAATCATTCAAGTAGTCATCTTTTGTTTACCTTAAAATCTTTAAAATAATCTTGTTTCCTAAAGCCAATATGATTTATTAAAAGAAAAAAGAATATTTTATTGAATAGAAGTTACTTTTTCTTATTATTTTTTTTACATTGACTAAGAAAACATTTATTAGCCAAAATAAGTTATCATTGAAAAATTGAACTTTTTTAGAATCGTTAAAAATAGGCCTGAGATTTGTTTCATAAAAATTGCTTAAACTAAAATTCTGAGCTTTGAATGTTATATAAGCGGAACCTTTTCCAGGAAGTTTTAAAGAAAAAGATGACTCTGGTTGATATTCGTTTGTAGTTTGGTTTAATGGATAAAGGCTATTATTGACATATATCAGATATGGACTTTCAATGAATTTAAGCGTAAATTTTAATATACGTTCCTCCTCATAAGGATTCCATACAATAAAAATCCTATCTTCTTGTTTAGGTGGAAAAATTTTATCGAACACATTTAGATTAACGATAAGAACATTCCTATCTTCAGCGGAAGCCAGTGCTTCATAAAGAAGATAATTCCAAATTGTTTCTCCAGCTCCATAAACTTGTTTTCCATTAAAACCAGCTTTATATCTAGAGGATTTATCTTCATAATCGTGAATATAGTATTCATCAACATCCTCATATGGGATGTATTGAAGAGTAATAGGGCCATATTCTCGTTCCTTTATGTCAGGAATATTAGGCGAAAAGAAATCAAAAGTTTTAATGCGGTTAAGATTCATAATTTTAAGGGGTTCTTCAGCTGAAAAGAAAGGGGAGAAATATATGTATTTTAAATAATCAACCCAAATCATTGTACTTTCAATACATTCTTTATAAGCTGGTGGTTCGATTCCTGCTTCATCCACCCAATTATAAAAAGGTGAATGAAGGCCATCTCTCCAAACATCTTCAGGTCTAGGTCTCAATAAATATACTTTGTTTTTTCCCCCATCATAATATATTAATTGTTCTTGCGCATAAAAGAACTCATAAGCAATTTTTCTGTAATCAACAGTATAATTTAGCTTTCCATCATAACTTGTTAACCTAGCTGCTGCAGCTGCAGCACATCCTAATTCTTGTGGCTCATACAAAAGCTCCAAAGGCTTACGATTTCTCATCGCAATAATACAATTTTCAGCTTCATGCAAATACTTAATGTTATCTGTCATTTCATAAGCATCTATTAATGAATAAGCTAACAACCCTGCTGTACAATAATTCCAACTCATAGAGCCTACCTGTTCTAAATCTAAGTTAAAAAATTGCGGAAATAAATATCCAAAATTTCTTGCAGCTTTTAATGCAGTTTCTAAGCTCATAAAATAAGGAATCTGCAGAGTAGAGATATTTGAAATCATATATAAATGTCCATATTTCCATACGGAGTTTTCCATATAATACCAGCTATCATGTCGCGTTTCTCCTGGTCGGTTAAGTGTTTGATTGACTCTTGAATCGTAATATTTAGCTAATTCATTGATAAATAAATCAATCATTGATCCTCGAACAGGATTAGGATGAAGTTGTAAATATCTGAACATTGGCCAAAGAACATCAATACCTGCCATTAGTTCAGTAACATTTCGATAACCATTAGGCCATTTCCATCCATGAGCGTTTTTTACATATGCTCTGAACCCAGTGATATTATCTTCGTTATCTTGAGCATAAGTCCAACAGTCATCGTGCTTGAGAATATCTATAATGCATTTATCTGCATAATCTTCCCAACTTGATACATTTTCTGAAAATTCAGAATACGTAGGAAGAGTATTAATCGCTTTTTGCCGTTCTTTAATCATATCTATCCAAATTTCCTCAAAAGATTTTTGAGGGAACAGAATGTTAATTCCTACTATTCCTCCCATTACTATGCCAACTAAGACAACAGCTAGAATAAATGAGGTAAGATCAGATTTATTCACCATAAAGATCACTAGAAGGGTTTCTTCATTAAATGATAAATAACCTTTATGCTATTCTAAGATTATTAATTTTAATAATATTGACAACCTCAAAGAATAAGGTTCAAATTTTGAAAAAACATATCAATCCAAAGTGATAAATTTTATGAAAACTTATGAAAAGTTTAAATTCAAGGTAAAAAATCAAGAAGTAACCATTATAGAGGAGAAAGAGGGAGTAAAAATTATTTTATCTATTGAAAAAGAAGGTTCTTGGATAAAAAACATTGTAATGCCATTAATTCATCTTGAACGTCAGTCTTCATATATAACAACTGATATTAGCATGATCACTTCAACCGATGATAGATTCAAAGTCCTCCTCACGAATATAGATCAATCTAATAAAGAAATACGAACTCTTATTGAAACTTATCCGTCAATTTATCCGTGGATTCATTTTCGTACAATATTAAAATCTCAAAATCCAATGAAGTTTATTCAAAAGGGACCTGAAATTGTATTATCATTTTATAATATTGATCCGTCTAATATAATTTATATAAACCAACCTACCAGACATACTCCGCCTACTGATGAATGGAAATCAAATGATATGCCTGCTAGCTATGTCTGGAATCCGAAAACTTCAATAGAGACTTTTTTCTTTGTTAATTTTTCAGAAATGAATTGGATGTCTCCTGAAACTATCGAACGATTTTCTATTTATGAATGTAGTTTTCAATCAGGTGATCGTTTTGGTTTACTACATCGTGTCCTATTACCATCTCCTATTGAGATACCAACTGATATGGAATTAGTGTATGATTACTATATATGCCAAAATTATAGAAATGAACCCATGAGCAAATGGAAAGCTGTAGAATCCTTAATAAATAAATGTTTTATGCTCATTCCAGCAACTCAACCCTTTCCTGATATGGATTTATCCTGGCAATCATTTAGCGAAGGTTGCATTCGCGACCTTATGAAAGAAAAAATCTGTTGGTTTGATCAGAAATTTCCAAAATATCATGCTTATGTTATGGATAAATCTGAATTGGATCGACGCCGAAATTGGGATCTCAAGAATACAGCTGAAACAATGACGATTTTAGATATTCTCCCTCCGTGGATATTATATATTCTTTTGCATCCAAATCAAGAACAATTACTACATCTTAGAAAAACTTGTCAATCGGTTCTACAATTTACTGATCCTGATACAGGGTATTTATATAATAATATTAAAGAGATCGGTACTAATAATTTTCAAATCGTAAGGCCTAATGAACTCTCCATTGGCGATTCTTGGTATTTTTTCGAACCTATCGCTAGATTGGGTTTTTTAATAAAGTTATTTCCATTAATTAAATTAACTCACTCAATTAAAGATTTTTCTTATGTATTTAAAACAATGGTTGAAAAGTCTCAAGAGTTTACAGAAAAACATAATTATCGCATTTCTGCTTTTTATGATCCTTTGACTTTAACCCCGTTAGAAGAGTGTTCTCCTGTTAAAAAGGATTATTTAATCCAAATGCGAGGAGAAAAGGATGCTAATTGGAAATTTCAAGCGAAAAATTATGCATGTCTTTGTATTCACATATATATACAAGTTGAAGCATACTATTATTTTAGAAAAGACACCTATTTAAAAGAAGCTGAAAAATCAGCCTTATCTTTGATGGAAATTTCTCCTGATGAGCTTTTTTGGGAACCTTTAGAAATCGCGTATGGAGTTGCGGGTTTATCTGAACTATTTCGGATAACAAATAATAAAATATATATTACTTTCGCTAGAAAATTAATATGCAACGAATTGCGGATGTTTTACTGGTTTAACGATAATTCGTTCGAGTGGAAGAAAAAACGTAGTAATTTAGGATTAGTAATGGCTTGTGTTGGTATTCGATATCCAGCAATGAAGGAAAACATTGAATCAATTTATCCTTGGTTAATATTTTTAAAATCCGCAGTAATTAGTGGATTGATTGATTTAATTCCCAAAAATTTGTTGAAATTTTTCAATTTAATAAGGATTAATAGTTTCTACTTTTTTTCAGATGTCATCCCTAAAGAATTTATTTATCCTCCGAGACTTGAAACTCTTTGTTCCTATATTCCATTTGAAGATCTTGAAATGTTAGAGACACCAAATCACTTTTCAAAAGCTCAGGAGTTTGTACAAAAAGGCAAACGTACTGGTACACTAGGTCGTGAAATTTATGGAGCAGGGGAAACCATTTGGCTGTACTTGATGTTTGAAGCTTTAGCTAAATCTGATAATAAAGAAATATTAGTTCTTAATATAGATTTATTTGATTTTCAGACGATATTAGATTTTCCTACTAAGAATCTAACTTTTATTCTCTATAATCCTTGTGATAAAACTTTGGAAACCGAAATTATTTTTCCTTACTTAAAAAACGACATTTCTAAAGTTGATCTTATGATCATTAATGATAAAAAAAATTCAAAGAACTCTATTATCAAAGAAGAAAGATTAGATCAAAAAAAGCTAGTTTTATCATTGAAAGAGGATGAAGCATTTCTTTTGCGATTTAATGGATAAGTTACTACTTTGATCATGTGCGTGATATTGTTTGGCCATAAATTGCAATACCAATTATTCCAATTAAGAGCACAATCTCAATTAAGAAAAGAAGCAGTTCACCAATTACATCCTTCAAGTTTTGGCTAAAAATTGCCATAGCAACAGCTAATATCACAAGAATAGCGACAGCTATATCAGGTAATTCCATATTTTATTCCTCTATCAGGTAGAAATCAATTTCTAATTAGTTGAAAATTAATACTTAAAAATTGTTTTGTCAATACTTCTAGGGGATATTAACATCCTTGTCAGTAATAAAAACATCTAACCTATTTTGGGTTCTTGTAACTTCTCCATCTCGAATCCATGATATCCTATCTGCTAGATCTATTAGTTTAAGGTCATGGGTACTATTTATCACAGTTACTCCAGTTTCATGACATAATTCTCTTAGTAATTCAACTATCTGAAAACCTGTTTTCAAATCAAGATTTCCTGTTGGTTCATCAGCCAAAATCATACTTGGTTTTCCTGCTAGGGCTCTTGCAATTGCTACTCGTTGTTGTTGTCCCCCACTTAACTCATCAGGAGTATGATGTAATCGATCCTTCAAACCAACCCTTGTTAATATTTCTTCAGCTCGTTTTCGGCGTTCTTCACGAGGATACCTTTGAAAAACTAACGGTAGGGAAACATTCTCAAGAGCACTGATAACTGGTACTAGGTTGAACGTTTGAAAAACAAATCCAATTTTATAAGAACGTAATGATGCCAACTGTTTTTTTGTAAGACTGGAGAGAGATAATCCTTCGAAGTAAACTTCTCCTTTTGTGGGAACATCAAGAGCTCCGACCATATTTAAGAAAGTTGTTTTCCCAGACCCAGATGGCCCCATAATACAATGAAATTCCCCCTTATTTATTTCTAAATTTATTCCCTGAAGGGCATGAATCAATTCATTTTCTAGTTTATAGGTTTTCCATACATCTACCATTTTAACAGTGATATCTTCAGACATCTTGATCCCTTCTTATTCTATTGCACTTATTTCTACATCTGCCCTATCTTCAATTCGGTCAACTCGTCCATCCCGTATCCAAATAATTCGATCGCTTATCGAGATCATCTTTAAATCATGGGTAGCTGTGATAACAGTTGCTCCACTCTCTGTGTTTAGCTTCTTTAATAGCTCTATTATTTCTAATCCTGTGGCTAAATCGAGATTACCAGTTGGTTCATCTGCAAGTACTATAGCTGGATCATTTGCTAATGCACGTGCAATTGCTACGCGCTGTTGTTGGCCTCCACTTAGTTGACCAGGTTTATTACGAGCTCGATTTGCTATTCCTACCATTTTCAGAAGTTCTAGAGAACGTTTCCGACGATCTTCTCTAGGGGTGCCTGCAAATATCATCGGAGCTTCGATATTTTCTTGAGCTGTGAAGGCTAGTAGAAGATTAAAAGTCTGAAAAATATAACCAATTTTCCGATTTCGTAACCAAGCGAGCTCATATGCGTCGAGTTCAGCAATATCCACTTGATCTATAAAGATTTCGCCAGAATCAACAATATCTAAACCCCCAATTGCGTTAAAAAGAGTACTTTTTCCCGATCCTGATGGTCCCATGATTGAGATATATTCTTCACGTTTAATTTTGAAGGAAACTCCTTGTAATGCTGGAACTTCGATTTTTCCCATATAATAAGTTTTGTGAACATCTGAAATTTCAACAACATACTCTGTTAAGCTCATAATTACTTCCTCATCAATTTTCATATCTTAAGGCTTCTGCTGGAGATAAACTCGCTGCACGACGAGCAGGTATAAATGTAGCAAGAGCTGTGAGGATCATTGATATAGTAATACAAGATATAAAGAGTAAAATAAAGATATTAATATTGTATTGAATAACGGGAGTCATTTCTTCTAATGAAAAGCGATTTAAGTTAATTAAAATCCCTATAACAATTCCTATTATACCTCCTAGTCCTCCTCCGAGAATACCAAGTAATAATGCCTCTACAATAAATAAGCGAACGATATGATTATCTAATCCTCCAATGCACTTATAGACTCCAATTTCCTTAACTCGTTCATTCACTGCCATTAACATACTATTTGTAATTCCACCAAAACAAACGACCAAAGAGATACCTACAAGCCAAAATTGGTATGCTTCTACTCCTGTTTCAGCCTGCATTTCCCCAAGAATAAATGAACTTGTAATTAGAGCTGCCATAAATGCAATTCCTAGAATAATACCTAATGAAGTGATTACTGATCTAAAAAATCGTCTTCTTATATTTGAAAATGATAAAAGTAACATTTCGCTCAAAGTAAAATGAGGTTCAGGCAAATCTAAAGTCATTTTTTCAACCCTTCAGCAGTCAATCCAAGATCTTTTTTGATTTTATACCATTTTACATTTTTTTCTGTAATATCAATCAAATGTTTTCTAAGAATATTTACTGTTTTTTCTTCCGTCATTCGTGTACTATTCCAAGTTACAAAAGGTGCATAAAATCGAGCTTTTTCAAATTTTATTTTGCTATCTTCAGTGTGAAACTTCAGAAACCCCAGTTCTCGCAGATAGCAATATTCATTTGGACATAGTATATCTATTTCTCCCATATCCTTTTTAAGAAAAAGTAGTTGATATTTAGTATAATCCGATATTATTTGTCCACAAGGACATTGAATTTGGTCTGGTTCTTTACCTAAATTCAAAATTTTCACCGTTATGCTTCACTCGTATTTTTATCTGGATTAAAGAATTGATCAGAATTACCGTGAGGTATTCTTTTAATAAATTATGCCTCTAATTTTATCATACAAAAGAATTCAAAAATTTAAATGTAACTTCATTCTTTTTTTTATCAAAAACAAGAGTTGTAAAATATTAGTGAGAAAATTTCTTTCAAAGAATGAAGAAATTCAAAATAAAATGATAAAACTAATAGATTTGGAGGTCTCACGAGTAATGAAATGAGAACCTATTTTGAATTAAATAAGTTGATAAACACTATTAACAATCTGAAAAGACTTTATTTTTTATTTTTGGGTTTAATTACAGTTAATATAACGATAACAAGGATAATCATTGAAAATCCAATGAAAACTACTATAATAGGAATTTGATTAGGGGTTGGCGTTGATGTATCAAAAGTTGATTCATTTAAGTAAACAGATGTAATTTTTTCTTTCATTGTAAGTAAAGCCGATCCAAGAGGAGGTAACATTATATTAAAAGTTTCTCCTGGAAGAAAATCACCTAATGAAAAACTACCATTAATATATAATGAATATGGTTTATTGTAATTTTTAATTCTATAAGTTAAGTTTCGTTGTTCATCATAAGGATTGAAAATAATGTATTGACGGTTTGTTGAGTTTATCGGGTAATAACGATCAAAAATATTCAAATTAAGAATCATTGAACGATTATCTAGAGCTTCACCAAGGGCTTCAAACATCAAGTACAGCCAAATGGTTTCCCCTGCTCCATAAATTTCTTTACCATTGTAACCTGCTTTCATTGGATCAGGATCATAATATCCTCTGGATAAATAATAATTAATATCTTCATACGGAATGTATTGAGCTGTTATAGGTCCGTAAAATCGTTCGTACTGATCAGGAATGCATGGACTGAAAAAATAATAATGTTTTATCCGATTAAGATTCATGATCTTTAAAGGTTCAATTATTTTAAACCCAGGTTTGAAATATAGATGCTTTAAATATTCTACCCAAAATAAAATTGCTTCAATGTTCTCTTTTGCTGCTGGGGCATTTATTCCGCCTAAACCTAATTCCTTTGGATTTGCATATGGAGAATGCATTCCATCTAACCAATTTGAAGGTAACCATGGGCTTGCAGGAGGATTAAATCCAAAATTCCAATCATTTATACCGTCAGCATAATAGAGAACTTGTTCCTCAGCATAAAATAAATCAATCGCAAGCTGATCAAAATCTGTTGTTGAATTAATTAGATTTCTATATTGAACCATTCTTGCTGCTGCTGCAATTCCCGCAGCAATTTCTTGAGGTTCATACATTAAATTATATGGGGGAGTTACGGAGCGCATTGCTAATAATGATTTTTCTGCCTCCCTTAAATAGGTTATATCTCCTGTTAACTCGTAAGCATCAATCAAGCTGTAAGCCAACAAACCTACAGTACAATAATTAATATTATCATTATAAGTTGATTGTTTTGTAATTACTGAAACAAATTGGGGAAATAAATAATTAAAATTAGCTGCCATTTCCAAAGCACTTGTTAATGAACCAAAATATGGTTCTTGTAACACTGATATATTACTAATAAGGTATAAATGACCCCATTTTAAAATGCCATTTTCCATAAAATACCAGCTATCATGCTTCGTTTCTCCTGGTCCATTTGTAGTTTGCTTATACAAAGGTGAGTAATACAGAGGTAAACTATTGATAAATGCATTCAAAGAAACCTCACGTGTTCTATTAGGATGTAATTCTAGATATCTAAAAAGTGGCCAAATAACATCTAATGTAGCAATTAGTTCAGCACTTTCGCGTGTCCAGTCTTCTCCTCCCCAACCGTCAGCTCCTTTAATATATGGTCTGAAACTTCTATGTTCTCCA
>JBHLKP010000068.1:0-18349 GCA_048886525.1 Candidatus Hodarchaeota archaeon
GAAATATTGTTCTTTAGCTCTTCCTCTGTGAATTTAATCTAATGTGGTGGTCGTTCGACTGTCCTCTACTAATCCAAATAGTAGATTAATTGATTTATCAACAATTCAATCATTAGTATCAGAAATATATCCTAAAGGCAAAACCACTGTTTATTTGGTGGGATCTTATGCCAATAACACTGCCTCTGTACAAAGTGATTTGGATTTCCTAATTATATCTAAAAAAATTCTTATAAAACGCACAATAAATCACCTTAGTAATAAAATCAATGAAAAATTCTCTCACTTAATTCCTAAGATCGATATTAAGGTGATCTCTTGGGAAGAGTTTCATCTGAAGCATTCAAAAAATTACCTTTATTTATATTCAATGATTACGACGGGAAAACTTCTTCTAGGAGATCCTGTTCGGATAAAACTTATCCCTGAACTCCTTAACCAAGAACTTAACAGAATAATCAATCAACAAGAGGAAGTCGAGGAATATATTATCAGAAAATTTAACTTTGAGTATTCAGGAGCCCTATTATTCGATATTGGAAAGTCCCTACATCATCTCGAACGAACTATTTCTCCAAACAGATACTCCTCCTTAAAAGAGATTTGGGGGGGAGATTTAGTCTTTCTAGGAACTCTATATGAGAAAGTAGTTTCAAAGGGAATAAGTTCATCATTATCATTGCATTTAATGATTCAAAAACAAAGAAGGGGAAATTTTAAAAGAATAATTCAAGCAAATACGCGATTAAGAGATTATAAAAATGTAGTTAAAAACACCTTTCGAGAATGGTATGAAACTCAACTGTAAAAGATGATTAAACTTGGTCTAGATTACTATTAAGTTGATTAAAGAATTTGATGGGTAAAATTAAATTCTTTGGATCAATAATCGATCTATTTTCATATCCCACTCATCTGGTTCCCATTCAGTGCCATAACCAATTAATCCAAGGCAACCGAACTTCCCTGAAGGGAAATCCTTGAGAATTTTCCTCATGGATGGCACCGCGAGGAATCTTAGATGTGGATTTACGATGCCTATTGTGTGGAGATGCCCTATTCCAACGAGATCCTGTGGCCTTATCAATACTTCTTTCTCAGGCGAATTCTCCTCCCCTGAATCCGAGGTTTGTCTGTGATAACTGATTCTTTTCCGAATAAAATCCCTCCTATCATTAAGAAAAAGGCGTCTTGAATCAATAATCTTTCGATAATTAGAGTAATACAAATTGGTAAGAAATGACCACAGCTTAAGATAAATACTTCAATAGGAGATTCTAATCGACTTCCAAAAATCCTTATTGCGAGTAAAACAACAAAACTGCTTAAGGAAATGATGGTTAATATGCTTTGTACTATTATAAGGGGTGAAAGAAATGATTTCATTTGAATAAGGGAAACTAACCAATTGCCGTAAATTCCTATTATAATACCTTCAAATAAAGCTAATCTACTTTCAATTTCTTCTTCAGTGTATATATGTTCTTGATTGGACATAAAGAATTTTCTCCAAAATTTCCATTTTGTGTGTTTTCATACTCTTGTTGTTTAGAATTGATATTCCCTCATTATTGTTTGGGATCATAATTGGTATTTTTACTATTAAAACAAGTTTTAGGCGTTCTTTTCAGTTAAAAAAACGTCTTCAAAAATATTTAACTTTGATATTGATTGTTTTGGGTATTCTTTTCTTGATCTTTCCCTTTTGACAAAAATAAATTATCATGTATATAAATGAAATATGCCCCTAATCCATTTCAGGGCTAAAATATATTCTCCATATGCATTCTTAATGAATTTTATCCATTTTTTAAATCACCGGTAATATGAAACGATAATATTGTAATATGTCTCGTAATCTAAATCTATTATGCATTTGGTGACCGAAATACTGTAAATACGTTTTAGGGGTGGAAGATATGATATAATGAAAATTTACAGGTAATTTCAATAATATAGACCACTTATTAATAAAACAAATGATTAGAAAAACTTCAATCTTGAGTTATAATTGATTTTTTTGTTTGGGAACGTGATAAAATATGAAGTGTAATAACTGTGGGAGCTTTATAGAGGCTACAATGGTCTTCTATAACATAAGTTTATTGACATATCCAATGTGTAATTCGGAAAGAGTTTTTACATCCTAAATGTCACTTATCTTGAGTTATATGACATTATACTTATCAATATACGTACTTTTGATAATATATCCAACGTTATGCTCACGAAAATCTTTATATTTTCTTTATATAGTCTGAATGCCGTTTAGCTTTTGTTAATTTAAAAATGGGAAAAATCAGAAATCAATGGTATTAATGAAAAGAATCCTGTAGAAGCGAGTTTGGAATTTTAACATTCTAAATCTCGCAGGAGGCAAGAGATTGAGTAAAGAGTTTTCGTCTAATAACTGGTGAAGATGTAGAATACCTAAGAGAAAAATTTCTAATCTCTGGTGCGATACAACATCTCTCAGAAGAAGAACTCAACTTTTTGATTCTGTAATAAATGTAACACAATATTCAACATTAGTTACTTCAAAGGGTTTTTAAGAAATATGAATATATAATAACGATATTGGATGGTAGCGTCCAATTTTGATGGGATGAGAAATGATAGGCGTTCTTTTAATCAAATCAAATGAGAAAATCTTGGATCATGATCTGAAAACCCTGTTTGATACTGTAGAAGTTCTCCCTGATAATGAGTTGCTAGCAGTACTAAATTTACAAGTAAAAAGTATAATAATCGCCTTTAGCACTGAAGTTTCTGATTCTATCAAGACAAAATTCATTGAAAGACTTCAAACGCGTTTTAATGATCTAGAGATATATCAAAAACAGCAAAATGAAAGAGATACGTTTATTAAAGAAAGAATTATTGGGAAAAAGTTTTGGATGAAAGAATTTGATGGAATGTACAATTGTATAACGCTTGTAGAAAAACTATTAGCTGGAGGATCTTTGGAAAAGACAGTAGACATTTTATATCGTGAACTTGGAGTTCAAAGTAACAAACCAAAATCGGATGTAAAGGCCAAAAAAGTAACACTCATTGATTTTCTTGACGAAGCAGACGATGCAATGAAACCTCTAAGTGCAAAAGATAAAGAGAAGTTGCGAGGGATGATGTGAAAATGCTTTTGGCGAAGATTGTCTTGTTAGGAGACGGAGCTGTGGGTAAGACTTCCATGCGTAATAGGTATATGGGCAAACAGTTCACTCAAGATTATATAATGACTATTGGGGCGGATTTCGGGGTATACAGCACTGAAATTCAAACTGATGAGGGACCTAAATCTATTAAGTTTACAATCTGGGATCTAGCTGGACAACCCCGATATAACACCGTTAGGGAAGTGTATTACAGGGGGTCTCACGGTGCTCTTGTGATCTATGATATATCCAGGAGAGAGACCCTTATTAATCTCAAGAAATGGATTTCTGAATTATGGGAACACTCAGGTCGTATTGTGCCGATATTATTAATCGGAAATAAGGTAGATTTACGGGAGCACTTGATTGAAACAATATCTAAAGAAGAAGGAGCTGCCTTTACTGAAGAGATCAAAAAATTAATGGAATCAAGAGGGATATTAAGTACATGTCATAATCTCGAGACATCAGCAAAGACAGGAGAGAATATTAGCTTAGCATTTGAACTACTAGGAAAACAAATCCACGCACATCAGATGGGGCTTGACCAGGAGACGAGTGAGAGCTTATTTATGAAAAGAATAGATCAAATGCTTACCAAAACATTTACTAGAGTATCTGGTGACCTTAGTTTCTTCTTAAAATCAACCACTTATATTTCAGGAATGGATGACATTGAATGGACTATAGATAAGAGTAACTTAGAACATAATCTTATGAGTATCGAAGAAGAGTTAGTAGATTTTTTGGATAAGAGGGATTTTCACTTCGATATATTTGGTATATTAGACCGAGATGAAATTTCAATAATCTTAAGCCTTTTAGAAGCTCTTACAAACAGCTTGGAGGGCAAATCATCTAATCAATTGCTTCTAATGTTTAAAGATTGGATCTATCTATTATATGAAAATACATTCTTGAAAATGGTTATTGATAGGAGAAGCCTTTCAATCGACCAGAAATTCTCAAATTCATTAGTTAAATGTTGTTATTATTTTCGGTCTCGTAACTCTCCAAGAGCTAAAACACTTAGTCTCTTTCTGTTGATATTGAGAGAAATATTTGGGGCCCCCTTCGAGGACGTTCTAGATGTTGAGTTAAAGATTGTTTATAATAGAATCTTTCAAAGCAAAGACGAAGATCATATTCAGTTGAAGAGTTTAATCAGGAATTATGTAAGCCGTGGGGAGTTTTGGCAATATCACCAGATCATTGAATTCTTCTTAAGTGATGCCAGAGAAATTTTCTTTTCAAATATGCATAAAAAAGCGTTATATAGCCTTTTAGTACTCCTTAAAGAAATCTCTTCTAGATTTTCGGTAAAAATGAAACTAATTTTGGAAAGAGGGGAGAGCGATGTTATTAAAGTTGACCTTGTAGTTGATGATGTCACAGGGCAGAATTTTGGATTTGAATGGGATCTAGAGCTCCTCTATGTAGGAAAAGAACAGGTTGATGAGAGAAAGAATCAAAAGTTTTCTGGGAGGTTTAAATCTGATCCTCCCCCACATTCTATTTCACGCGAATTCCATCCAATTGACACTGGTTTACATATCTTTCAGTTCTCAATTTATGAACCAATAAGCAATTTTCATCATTACTACCAGACTCATCTTGATTATAAAAAGAAATCAGACGTAGGACAAGATGATCTCCCCATTCTCGAAGCCATTAAAACTTTATGGGAATCCTACTTAGAGGTAAATCCTCAGGAAATCCTTCAAAAAGACCATATAACGCAAGAACTAACGAAATTATATAATCTCTTAAAGTTTATGAATCAAAAAACAGTTGACCTGATAGATTCGACTTATCGGTCGATTATTGGGAATATATTATCTAACTTTTTAGATATTAAAGAAGAAATTAATGGAACCAAGAGTCTTTTAGGTAGAGTAGGACAACGTTTAGATCATTTTCAATGGATAGATCCCCAGTTATTAACAGCCTCGAAGACCCTTATCCATTATGACCTTAATAATGAGTATTTTAATAATACTTATCATCTGTTCAATATCTTTAGTCATTTAGGAGTTGTCATCAAGGGAATAACCAAATATGAGAAAATTTTATCCAGGGAGGTTGATTTTGTACCGCGAGAGGATAGAGTCTTAATTCTTTATTTACACGCTAATCCAAAAGATAAAGACTTTCGTCTTCCATTAGATGTGAATAAAGAAATCAATAAAATTCGGGAACAGATTGAGAAAGAAAAATTCGATGACAAGATCGAATCTAAGAATTTTGGCCATCTCCAATTTAAAAATCTCCCTTACTATTTAAGAAAATATAAGCCTCATATTGTTCATTTCACTGGCCATGGCGAAAAAGACGGTCAACTTATTTTAGTAAATGATCGTGGTAGAGCTAAACGCATTAAACTCGATAACTTCGTTAATGCCTTCAAACCTCACAAAGAACGGTTGCACTTGATTATGCTAAACGCTTGCTGGTCAGCCATCTTCGCCAAAGCTCTGGCTAAACATATCGACTGTGTCATTGGTTGGTCAACAGATGTAAATCAAGAGGTTGCTAGTAATTTCAGTACGCATTTCTTTGGGGGACTGGCTGGAGGTTTATCCATTCAAGAAAGTTATGAGAGTGCTCGAGATCTAATCGATTCCGAATTTTATCCAAAGGCTATTCATTTAGAGAGACGAGATGGAGTAGATCCTTCGACCATAAGACTTTTTGATCTTCCTGATAATACCAGACACAAGAGGTGATAGATTGACAATTGAATTCTTAATTAAAATAAGTGATGTTGATGAAGAGAAATATGACGAACTTGAAGTAATGGATGAGCTTGAAGAAAGCCTTAACATCAAGTTAACAGAGGAAGAAGCAAGTATAAAAAATGTGGAATCTATGAAGTCACCAGCCGCCGCATTTGTTTTTTCTGTCATAGTTGCCCCAGCGATAGGGGCTGTGGTTGGGGAAGTGACTAAGAAAATCATCAAAGAGATATTTAGGAAAATGAAGGAGAAATCTAAGAGTAAAAATGTTGAAGTCAAGATGAGAGATGATTCAGGATCAACAACTTTCAAGACTGGTACTGACGATGAGATAAAAAGGAAATCGCCATATTATATTTGATTTCACCTTATTTTTTCAAATCGATTGCGCTCATTCATGTTGAATTGAATCCCAAAGCGTTCCACCATTTGCGACGTTGTAGAGGTGAAACCTTTCCTAGGAAAAAAAAGGGTAAAAACCAAGAATTATGTAAAGGAATACGGTCACCAATAATGGTGGAACGGGAATTCAATTAAATAAGATAATTGTCAGAGGATAAGTATAAAAAAAGAAGAAGAACATTATATAACAATAGTTCTCTATATGCTTGTAAATGAAAGTGGAATTATAAATGAGGATTATGAAGATTATTGTCAGAAATCAAAAAAGCAAATATTTTGTTCTGTAGAGGTATTATAGGTGAGTAATCAGAAATTGGTGATTCTTCAAATAAGCAGTGTTGCATTAGCAAGCATTTTAAGCATTATTTATATTTCCCTTGATTTTTATTACTATTTCCATCCAAATGATTTTATTCTTTTCAATTATTCAAATTTTCCGTACCTATTATTATTTGGACTATTCTACTTAAGTTTAATAAGTATATTATTATTCTTCACAATATCTTTCCTCTTTACTAATTTTCTAGGTTTTCCTTCCATCAGTAGATCATCATTATTAGTTTCATTGTGGGTTTTTTTTATAATTGTATCTATATCTGCAGCTTCTTACTTTATGAATCCTATCTTAACCTTAGGTTTATTCATTTCTATAGGTATCTTTTTTTTTATCATTCAAGCATACCAAGGATTGGAAGAGCTTGTATATGGCTTTTCAACGATTCTTTTACGACATCGCAGCTATAACGAAGAACTTGATTTGGATGGGGAAATGCTCAAGATTGGCGATCATTTGATTTTATTCATTATTGGAGCGATTTTCATTATTTTTCAAGGAATCACATTTTTTCCCTTTTTCTCTGACTTTTTCTCTAAAGTTATTCCTGAACTGAGATTGCTATTTACCAATTTTTCGTTGGAATGGATTTTTGACCTATTTTTCATTCCTTTTTTAGAATTAATTTACATTCTTACAACTTACATCATAAATAATTTATTACTATTAGTAGATATTGATTTCTTGTCTATAATTAGCCAAGTAATTAAATTTATCACTTCTCTATTAGTTCTTTTTATTTTTATTTCACCATCAGTTAAAGAATTACGATTTCTTTGGTCATCTGAATATGAATCTCCAATTTATACGACAAAAGCCTTGATAGAGGAATATAGTGCTATGAAAAATAAGGGAGCCGTCCGAGGATTTTTTGTGTTTAATCCAATATATCGTGTTCGGAATGAAGGAAGGATCTTTATAGCCTGTCTGGGACGCGTGACCTTCATTTTTACCTTGACTACTATTTTTTTATACATTCTTGAGGGTGTACCGTTTTCATTGATGAGTTTGACAGAAATTAGCCTTTCATTTATTATTGGAATAATATTGACTCTATTAGCATTTAAGAGAATATTGATAAATCGATTTTTTTAGGTAGATATGCTATTTTGACCACCATTCTGCCAGTCTTGTGAAAAGATTCTTTGTTATAATTGTAATACCAATAAAAAGCACAAAAGTTGTAGATATTAATAGAATAATTGCCATCCACGTTGGACCTGCAATGAAATCTATCACACGAGGTTCAGTCGGGTTGGGATCAACATTATCGAGAGCCCCGTCTCCATCAGTATCCATATTTCTAGGATTAGTCCCGATTTGAAATTCTTCATAATTTGATAATCCATCAGCATCAGGATCCAAGTTTGCATCAGTCGGATCACTAGCGCTTAAATCATATTTTGCCTCCCATCCATTTGGAATCCCATCGAGATCTTTATCTTCAGCACTGTCATTATATGTAACATTAAGGCCATGAATAAATTCATATAGATTTGGGATACCATCTCCATCCTTGTCTAGTTGACTGTCATTGTTAATAAGATCTAACCCATTCTGAAATTCAAAAAAATCGGGCATTGTATCATTGTCACTATCAGTGGATAATGGATTTGAATAATAGATAAAGACTTCTTGGCCATCTAGAATACCATCTTTATCACTATCTTCATCAAGCGGGTCAGTTCGGTAATTAAGAACTTCAGCTCCATCGGATAAAAAATCTTTATCTGTATCATTATCGAAAGAGTTTGTTCTGTAGATATATTTTTCTTGAACATCAGAGAGTTTATCTTCATCACTATCGTATCCATTATCTACAATTTTTATTCCCCAAGTGCCGTCTGCAACAAAGACTAAATTCTCAGAAAAGAATAATCCCTGAGAATTACTGTTTGAAGAAATTTCTCCAAAAAGAGAAGGTTGTAGAAGATTACTAACATCAATCATTCTTAATCCATTTTCTCCATCTGCAAGATAAGCAACATTATCTTCGACGTATACACGAGATGCGAAACCATTTCCGTCATTATATTCACTGAGTTTGATTGGATTTGTTAGATCAGAAATATCAACAATTTTTAATCCTGCTTCACCATCAGCTAAGTATGCAATGTTTTGTTTGATATACACATTTTGAGCGTTGATACTTTCAGAATAGAAACTTATTAGTACTGGATTGTTAGGATTAGTAACATTAACTATTTTTAATCCTCCCTCACGTTCAGCAATGAAACCAATTTTATTCTGTAC
Organism: Candidatus Hodarchaeota archaeon; assembly: GCA_048886525.1. Lineage (GTDB taxonomy): Archaea > Asgardarchaeota > Heimdallarchaeia > Hodarchaeales > Hodarchaeaceae > Hodarchaeum. The sequence continues at coordinate 8,880 of JBHLKP010000068.1, forward strand.
TGAAATTCCTAAAGTATATCCATCTCCCCCTGTAAAATTTCCAATTTTTAGCGGATTAGAGTGATCTGTGACATCAAGTATTAATAAACCATTATATCCTGATGCTATAAAGGCCAGATTGTCATGGATTTCAATTTCATTCATATAGCAGTTTGATTCATAAAAACTTTCAACTTTAAATGGCTGATTTACATTATTCACATCAATGATTTCTAGACCATGATTTCCATCAGCGATGTAAGCAATACCATCAATTACTACAACGTCATGAGCAAAGCCACCATCATCAAATTGAGATAATTTCTGAGGGGAAATGGGATCTTGGATATCAATGATTTCTAAGCCGTTATAACTATTCGCAACATAAGTAACATTCTCTTTAACAAAAACATTGTAAGAAAAACCGTTTTCAGCATAAATACCCTTTCTCGATGGAATACTTGGATTTGTAAGATCTAGTATCTCCATTTGATGACGGTTAGGAGAATCTCTAGGTGAATAAGTTAAAAAGGTTAATTCAGAAGATTCAGAGAAAGATAAACCCCAAAATAGTTCTTCTTCACCATACTCTCCTATTTTAATGGGATTGGTAGGATTAGATATATCAAAAATTACTAAACGATCGCCTGCTAAAAAAACTTTATTTTCAACAATATGAATTCTTTTAAATCCTCCAGAGTTAGTGTGATTGGTAATCTTCTGTAAATTATAAGGATTAATTACATTGAGAACAAATAAGCCGTAATCATGAGCTACGTAAGCAAAATTATCAAAGACATGAACATCATTGACATAACCAGGCCCTATTCCAATATGATCCAATTGAGTGGGATTATAGGGATTACTTACATCAATGGAACGCAATCCTAAATTATGATCGGCAATGTAGACAATTCCATTATATTCATATACATCCTTCGCGTCATATCGATCAATGTCTAATGTAAGGTCTCTATTTCCCCCATAGGCCAATGTACTAATAATTTGAGGATCAGAAGGGTCAGTAATATCAATTAATAGTAAACCATTATACCTGTCAACGGTATAAGCCATATTTCCAGAGACCATAACACGTGATTCAAAACATGGATCAGGATAAGTTGAGAGTCTTGGGTTAAGAAAAGAGTTTTCAGAAATGCTTGAAGGGTTTGCAACATCTAAGATTAATAGACCTCCAAGACTCCCTGTTGTAATATATGCCGTATTAGCAACAACGAACACATTGTTGTTCCATGTAGAAGAAGAAATGTCTGAAAGAGGGGTACCATACCGATTCGTTGAGCTTGAAAAATTATACTCTCCTATTTTAATGGGATTGGTAGGATTACTGACATCAATAATTTCCAATTTATCATTCTTTAATAGATATATATTAGATTTAGTTGAAAAAACATCTAGTAATGTTTCTCGTGTTCCAAAGCTTAATTCACTTAATATTGAAGGTTTAAGCCACTCTTCTTTAATTATTGGTTTAATATTCTTGTTAAAGCTTAGATTTTTGGGAAATATCGACTTTTTAATATAACTTTCTTCAACGATATTATTGATATAGTTTTCATTATAAATACAAATAGAAGGAATTCCTAATATTATAAAAAAGAAAAAAAGAAAAGTTTTTCCCATAAATAAAACCCTTATAGCATTATAAGAAAATCTACTTATTAAGCTTTTACATAGAAGACCTATCTCTATCCTATTATTACGATTCAATTTGGAAACAAGTGTCCATTATGTTTAGACGAAATCATTTTCTTTAATATTATTATGGAATAAAGAGTTCACACTGTACGACCATCAGACTGTTTTAGAAGAGAAATTTTCTCTCTAATCTTTACACGCATTACTATTATTATTTGGCTATTCGTTATCGTTCCAATAACGGAGGAATTGAGCGACAATTATTTCTGTGGGCTGTCCTTCGAGAAGAGGTAATCGGTACAGGGAGAAATATCTCATTTTTCCCATTACTTTGGGACTCCTTCACTTTTTTGCTTTGCTATTAACAAAAATACTAGCAGAAATATCTCTTATTAAAACTCCTGAGGAATTATTAAATCAGACTTTCATTGAATTAGTAATACGATCAGGGATTTTGGTTCCAATTTTAGACTGCTCTTCATGCTATAAACTGCTTTTTAGCTTCACAACATGAACTAGGGCATGATTCTCGTCACCCAAGAACTCATAAAGCAATTGAATCAACTCTTTTAGAAGCGAACATTGGAGAAGAAGATTTTAGTGCTTACATGACTATTTATCAAGCTGCTCGAATTGCTAGATATTATCCCTATTATGTCTTTGAAAGGGACTATATTCAAACCAATCGAATTGTAGAATTAATCAACATTGCACTCAATCTAAAACAGAAATATGGATAATTATTGAACCTATATTTTATGTCGCCAAACCAGCTAGAGAGAAGCTTGAAGGAGTAATAGAAATTCCTAATAAAAATCATTTAATATTAAATGTTACCCTCTAGAGACTCCAAGCTCATCTGACAAGTTAACGAAGTCCATATCTCTACAAATAGAACTCATATAGTTTTCCATACAGACATTTCTATAAAAAAATGAATTAGAATAATCTTTCAGTTAATGAAGAGAAGATTGAATAGAAAGTTAATTATTTCGACAGCAATAGGAGCTAAGGAAAATGTAATTAATCTACGAAATGTTTACATATTAAATGGCCAATTCGTATTCCGTTCTATTTGACTTATAATACTCATTAACGATAAAACATTCAATGTTTTATCATCTGAAATATCAGTCTCCGTTTTAGAGAGATTTTCTTCAATTTTATTTAACTTCTGATAATAAATTCTTAGTTTTTGGCTTTTTTTTAGTCCAATTTCTCGTCGTATGGGAAATTGTGGTACAATAAATAGTAGAATTACGAAAAACCACGAACCCACACCCCAAAATAAAGACAGAAAGATGTTATACGGGTCTATTTCACCTTCAGTGGTCAGGATAATAAATGAAGAATATAATAACGAAAGATCTATTATAGTCACTATCAAGAATCCAAAGATACAAATCTTTAAAACGAATTTTCCTATTTGACTAACTCCCCAACATCCGTCTTCATGGAAAGTTGTTAATTTAATTTTTATAGCTATTTTCTTCATATTTAGATATAATGTACCAACTAATGCTGAGAAGATATCAGGTAAAACTGCAAGATATAACAAAGTGACGCAAAAGCGACCAAATACAATACCAACATAACCGACTTGTAAGTTAATGGGTACAATTCCTGTATAATTACTAGAATCGAATTGAGTTAGTTCTAACCACTCAAGTGTCACTCCCCTTATAAAAAGATAAAAAATAATGAATCCTGATACAATTATACGTATGAGATTCAATCCTTTTTCCTTTTTGAGTGTATCATAACCATTTTGCTCTAAAATATTTGAATTCTTAAAGCTTATCAACATATTTTTATATTCTTGATGAAAATAATTTAGAATATAAAATACTAGGAAGATTATAAAGATAAATATCGTATACGAAAGGAAATAATCCAGAAAGCCTTCAGTGATACTAAAATCAGTTGTTAAATATGCTATTATTGGTGTACCCACTAGAAAACATACCGAAAGAACTAGAAGAGAGAGAGATGGGGGGAATACAGAATACTTCTTTGATTTGATTTAATAACAAATTCTCATGCCAAAAGTATTTATGGTCAGAGAGTCTATCAAATTTCTCCCTAAATACAAAAACATATCTATTCTTATTATTACTAGAACCATTATTTTTATTCGTAAGGTTATTCATTCGTTATTACCTCTCATCCAACCAATTGCTCAAAGATCACTTGAGCTAGAAAATTACCTCTCATTCACTATAAATATTTTACTTAGCTAAACATAAGACACACAATCGTATGAAATCAACCATGTAGTAAATTGGTATTGTCTTATCTTCAACTTTGTATAAGGAGTAAAGATTGTATAGAATACTTCAACAGCATTTACTTTTCAGAGCATGTCAATAAAAAGTACCTGAATTAAAAGTATCTCAAAAATTTCGTCCCGCGCGGTTTAAAGATCGTTTAAATGTCTTAAGACAATTTGTTGACTCAGAACTGAAGGAAAATGAAAGGGTTTCTATTGAAGATGTGAAGTATTTCTGTTTAGAAGAAATAAAAATAGCTAAAAAAATAGGAGAATATGAAGATTTAGTTACACATTTACTAGATGACTCAAAATATGTTGTTCGTGCCCATTCGGTCTGGGGAGGAAATAAACCAATGCATAATTCCGCATATAGATTCTTTTCTAAATCTAACCATCCTATGGAGGATTATTTCAAGCATCCAGCCGACCATCATATAATGTTGAAGAGTAGTAGTGAATGTCAAGCATTTATAGAAAAAGAAAAGAAAAAGGAATTTGATCGATTATGGTTAGATAATAATGATGTTTAGGTGAAAATTGTGTACGCGATAGTATATGGGGAAAAACCAGATCAATTTTCTTTCATAAGTCATACCTATTTAGTCACTCTTATCAAATTAATTATTTACTTGAAATTAGAACCTGATGCAATGCTATCAGAGTTTGAAATTATTCGTATTTTAGAGGGGGAGTACTTTACTTCAGCAGGTATCAATAATCTCATTGAAAACGATTATTTTATTTGGTTACTTCATCCAAGGATCATAAAAAAAATATTGTTTTGACTATCGGTAGTCAATCCTCCAGCAAACTCATAATACCATTCTGAAGGATAGGTATTAATCCAAAGTATTGTTCCATTTTTTGCGAGCTTCATGATATATGATTGACTTCTATATTGGGTTTTTAGGTGTTGGAGATTGGTTAATTTTTTACACTGAGGTAGGAAAAGTACAATAGGATTTATTTTCAAATAATAAAGGTTACTCAGGTTCCCGAAGTTTTGAGGAACTATCCTGATTTCATTACCGCCCAGATTTAATCTGATGTATAACGACATAAGAATGCCAATACAAGAGATTCCTCCTCCTATAATCCAGAAGGGATATAGTAAATTGTTTTAGAAATCCATTTTTCATTCGAATAATCGAATAGGCTTATTTAACCACTTAATCGTTTCACTAATGATGATAGGATCTATTGTTTCAAATAGGTGGTTAGTTTCTCCAATTATAAGTTTGCGTGCACTTCCGTCATCAAAATTGCCAGTATTCAAACTAGCATAGATTTGTGGTCACTAGAGAAAAGTATCAATAGATAAAAAGGTGTAGCAAAAATGGTAATTCTTCTCTTCTCTCTTTACCATCCATGGTGGCAATTTCTTTTTCAACAGATCTTTTCATTAATAGAAAGCTTTAAAAGGAAAGAAAGTGGTTCAAGTCCGGTGTGAGGTGAATGCACAAGAAAATTAAGTAATTTTTTTTCTTGTATTTTTTTCTTAAACTAAAGAAATATGAATAAAGAAGGGATGAGATTGAATTGAAGAAGAACTCAATATTATTAACAAAGGGAATAACAATCCTTTTTATTTTTTGTTTTTTACCTTATCTAGGTATTGATTTCTTGGATTTGGGTTTAGAAAAGCCAGCAATCTGGATCATAAAAACGAAAAATGATGAAAACCTAGATGTTGCAGAGAAAATATTGTTGGAGGAGCTTAATAATCCTATTTTTTCCATAAAATTGGATGAAATACAAAATCTTGCGAAAAGAAGGATTTTAAGTGGAGATAACATTATTATTATAGGACATGGATCCTTTGAAGGTCTAAACACAGATTCAGGATTGATATCATGGAAACACCTTGTTGATTTACTAAAACAAAAAAGACCCGCAAATTCAATAATTCTGGCATGTAACTCTCCAACTGACATTGAAGCGAATATATACGGCTTTGATGATCAAATCGACGCAATAGCAGGTGCATTATGCGTTAGTTGGTACCTAAATACTCAAAATAAAGAGTATCAAGACAGAAAAAATGATTTTCCGTTTAAGAGAGTAGCTGAAGCACAGAAATTAATGCTTTATCCTTTAAATAGCTATGCATATTTTGTCCATGGCTATTGTGGAAGTAATGGTCAATTTTCCCATTTACTAGCCTATCTAGAAGACAATAATATCGATAGTCGATATGAAGGTATTTTTACTTTTAGCTATTTGGAGAGAGGACTTAATGAAGGATTCGATGAATTTCAAATCCACAATATTTATTCTATATCTGATTACGCAGAAGACTTTAAAGATAAGTTAATTACCACTCATACAACTTGTACTCAAATAGATATTGTTGCACACAGTCTGGGAGGATTAATTACAAGAGAAATGCTCAGGTTATATAGAACAGACTTAGAGAATAATGGAATAAAAATCGGAAGAGTTATTACATTAGGGACGCCTCATAAGGGTACAGAAGCCCTTTCATTTCCAATAGCTATAATTTGGACTTGGTTAGCAGCCTTTTTTGGTGATGACTGGCAGACACCAATAACTGATTCGCTTACTCTAAATAGCCCTTTTATTACCACTCTTAATAATCAGGCTTGGTTGTATTCTGATGGAATAGAATGGTATACGATAGCTGCACACAGTGATGAAATATTAGCTATAATTGCTGCACCATTAATATATTGTGGCCATCATAATGATATTTATGTTCCCACCTATAGCGCTAATGGGTTAGATACAGTATTTCAGTCCTACATCAGCGTAACAGAGAAATCATTTTATCCCTGCAACCATAATCAATTAATTCAAGACTCTGGACACAAAACATATGGGACAATTAATTCTTACTTACAGGGCGAAATTGATTCAGATAATGATGGTTTAACTGATGTAGAAGAGCTGTACATATATAATACCGACCCAAACGATGCGAACACCGATAATGATGCTATAAATGATGGGAATGAAGTCAACTGGGGCTATGATCCAAAATCAGCAAGTAATCCCATTCCTCAAACCTCATTGATCTATTCCAAAAGTCGTTCTGGCAATATTGTTACAGTTAGAGTTAATCACTATTCAGCTATGGATTATGTTAAGTTCTATTACTCTTATATGTATGTAGAATATATCTTCAGACCTCCTGACATCCTCTTACCTGTAGAAATCTGGAGTCCTCTTATTTATGTAGGCACTGACTATACTCCATACTATTATGGAGATTATAAACTGAGCTGGCAGATTCCCTCTATTGCAACGGATTATCGCGTGGTTGTGAAGGCATATGATTCCTATTCGCATTATATAGGAACGGATTCAGGATAAAATAATAATTAGAACCTTACTCCTTCATCTTCCTATGTAATGAAGCTTACTGAGTGTCTTTGAGTACACTCAGTAGAATGCTTTTTTACAACATCTTGAAGATTTTGGGAATGAAATACAAAATTCCGACTCAATTAATAAAAGAAAAAACATTAGATTTCAGGGTGGATGAGGATAAAGTTACTGTAGCTTGGAATATAGCAGTTGCTCTTTATTATAAAGCTAGAGGATTACCTTGGAAGTTTTCAGTTTTTGAAGATGATGTATGCTATGTTGGTATTAGTTTTTATAGAGATTTTCAAGAGCATTCAGTGATTCTGAATACGAGTATGGCACAAATTGTTCTTTCTACAGGAGAAAGCTATATACTTAGAGGAGAATCGTTTGAATATGATAGATACCAGTATGATGACCGTAAACCTCACTTGGACGAGTTTAGAGCAAGGAAAATGATTGATACAGTATTAGATCATTATCAAATCATACGTGGTAATTATCCAAGAAGGATAGTACTTTACAAAACTTCAAATTATATCGATGAAGAAATTAATGGTTTCTATAAAAACAAAGGAAAAATTGTTGACATTGACATGATAACAATTAATCAAAAAAATCCTTTTAGATTGTACAGAGCACATTCTAAGTATTCAGTTATTAGGGGCACTTTAGTTAAGAATAAAGACCAAAAAAGTGGTTTCTTATTCACATTCGGGCATATCCCAGTGTTGGAGACTCTACCAGGTATGAGAATTGCTAATCCGATTGAAATTCGTCAATTCACAGAAAATTCTTCCCTAGAGCTTATTTCCAAAGAAATTTTAAAACTTTCAAGATTAGATTGGAATAGCATAAAATATTGTCAGAAATTACCAGTTACATTAGCTTTTTCTGGAAGGTTAAAAGATATACTAGCTGAACGTAGAACGGAAGAATCAGTAATTAAAACCCAGTATATGTTTTATATGTAGTTTTTATGTTAGTAAAATCTTCGCAAAGGTGGTTATATGAGTTTTAGATCCTCGTTCAATTACGAACAAAAATGGATTGATTATGGAGAAAATCTTAAGATTAATCTGATCCTTTTTTGGGAACAAGTAGAACGATATTGTAACTTTTTCTTTCCTGAAATAGATTATCATTCAAAGAAGTTTGATAAATTGGCTGAGATTTTGGGGGAACGTATTCATAACGCTCCTCAGCTTAGAAAAATGGAAAATTTCATTTGGGCAATAAGATTAATCTGCAAACAACCTATTATAGCTTATAGCTTTGCGTATCAGAAGTTTCAGGATAGATTTAGTAACAAACCTAATAAAAATACACCAATTCCAGTCCTACTGAAAACTTGGCATGCTTACAGGAAAATCTTGCCTGAAGGAGTTGAGATTGGAAAAGATTATCTCTTTGAAATAGTGGGCATGTCAGGAGATTATTTGAAAAATAATGAAGGAAATAGGATTTTTGGACAGAATGCTCAGATATTAGATGAGGAACGATATCTGGAAGAAATTGCCAACCTAGAAAAGAAGGATCCATACACAGAGGATTCAGGGTCTGTACATCCATATGTATACCACATGAGAGTGTTATATCAACTCAGAAACAATGTCATTCATGCTGCAAAAAGTTTCCCTACTGAAAGAAATGTGTACCTATTAAATCTAGGAAATATCGCATTATATAATTTAATCTGGTACCTTAGATATGACATTTGACAAATAAAAAGAGCAGAGAATTAAGGAATTGGTTCTTAATCTAGGAAATGGATTATGATCTATGACAATAGTAAATCACTTTGTTGATATTTTATTTATATCGTCAAACCAGCCTTGTAGAAAAACTAGGCACTCTACACACACGAAATAACCCTTACTTCATCAGACGCTATTTAACGGACAAGGGATATTTTCGAGGAGGTGATGCGAAGTACTGCAACGTTATACGACATTAATCATCAAAAATAAGAAAAGATGAAAAACGCCCTCCACACACGAAATAACCCTTACTTCATATAGAGCTGTTCAACCTCCGGTTGGGACAAAACATAGAGGGCCGCAACACCAAAAATGGTGCCGAAGGGAATATTGAAGAGATTCAAGGCTGCAATGACCATAGTGCCAATCCGACCCGAGTTTTGATATTGGAGGAGGCGCTTGCCACAAAGAATGGCGGCGAAGGCATAGGCTAAGACAATCAAAGCAATAAAGAAGAGGAGAACGGAGAGGAA
>JBHLKP010000069.1:0-18271 GCA_048886525.1 Candidatus Hodarchaeota archaeon
TGATCTAAAGATTTTTTTAATCCTTATTTGTGTATTAATAAACATGGATGCTATAATTCTAACAGCAGGTAAGGGAACACGGCTTTACCCCCTAACGAAAACACTCCCTAAACCTTTATTTCCCATCGCAGGACGACATTTATTGTCTCATATCCTAGATTCTCTACAAAAATACGTGTCAAACGTGATTATTGTCGTGGGACATAAAGAACATCAAGTAAGACGGGCAATAGAGTCAACAAACTATCCATTTAACATTTCATGGGTTATTCAAAAGGAACAATTAGGCACTGGGCACGCCTTAAGCTTATGTAAACCCTATATAAAATCTAATCACTTTTTAATGATGTACGGCGATATTTTTACTAGTTTACAGACAATTTCGAACATTTTAAAACAAGGAAAAACACTAAAAGGCTTAAAAGGCATTTTTGCGGCAAAAAAGGTAGAACACCCTTCAAAATATGGGTGCCTTCTTATTAAGGATGGCATTTTAGAAAGCATATCAGAGAAGGATCCCAACCCTCCAAGTAGCTTTATTAACGCAGGAATTATGGTATTACCTTTAGCTATCTTTGATATTCTGAGAACAATTTCTGAATCAGTCCGAGGAGAAATAGAACTTACAGAAGGCATAAATCAGCTAATCAAAAAGGGAGGGCAATTATCAATTCATTTTATTGATGATTATTGGCTTGACATAGGTTATCCATGGGACATTCTTACTGCAAATGAAATAGCTATGAAAAATCTAGAAACAATAGAACAAATTTCTTTCCCCTCTGGTGTAACAATTGATGGGGTATTAAAGATTGCAGATAATGTCATATTTCGTCCAGGTACTTATATAAGAGGTCCAGTTGTTATAGATGAAAATGTAATTGTTGGTCCAAATTGTTTTCTTCGACCTGGAACGTATTTAGGTAAAAATGTTTATATAGGTAATGGAGTAGAAGTTAAAAATAGTATAATCCTTGAAAACACTACTATTGGCCATCTTTCGTACATAGGGGATTCAATTATTGGCAGGGGCTGCAATTTTGGGGCAGGTACGAAAGTAGCAAATTTGAAACTGGATAAAACGGAAATAGAAATGACAATAAAAGGAAAGAGATTAGCTACGGGCAGAAAAAAATTTGGTGTGTTTATGGGGGATAATGTGAACATAGGTATTAATGTTTCAATTATGCCGGGAATAATTATTGGCGATAATTCCCATATTGGAGCTCATACACTGGTTCATCAAAATATTCCTTCTAATACATTGTTATATTATGCACCTGATCAAGGTTTGATCCAACGATCAAACCAATGAGTTTGGTTTAAGATATGACAAAACATCAGCTCCGAGAGATAAATGTTATAACTAAACCGTTTCGAGAAGTGCAGAAACGAATAGGTTTGGTTTATCCGAATTCTTATTCTGTTGGTATGTCTGGTTTTTCTGTTAAATTACTTTATCATCTACTTAACCGTCATTCCAATGTATACACAGAAAGAATTTTTTTTCAGGATAAACTAGGTTTTCCTAGATCTATTGAAACAGGGAAGAATTTTTCGCAATTCGATATTCTAGCTTTTACATTTCAATTTGAACTTGATTATATTAATGCAATAAAAATGTTACAACTTTCTAGAATTCCTATTTACGCAAAAAATAGAAATCTAAAACATCCATTATTGATAGCAGGTGGCCCAACAATTACTGCAAACCATGAACCGCTATCAGATATCTTTGATGTTTTTTTCTTTGGTGAATTTGAATCAGTTTCAGATATATTTCTAGATAAGATTGTTACTAGTAAACATGAGAGAAATTACGATACCATTCTTACTATTCCAGGATTCTTTCCTGCACATGAAAAACAAGATGCTATTGCTCCAGTTATCACGCAAAATCTAAACGATGTAAATTATCCTACAGCACAAGTTCGTCCGATTAAAACGAGATATATAAAGAATATGGCATTGAATGGATTTTTTCTTCAAATCTCTAGAGGTTGCAGTCATGGATGCCACTTTTGTCTTATTGGAAAAATATTCAGACCTCACCGTGAACGATCCTTCCCCTATTTACAAACTTTGATTGATTTTGGTCACAAAAATACCCAAACTAATTTCATCTCGCTTATTGGATCAAATACTGCTGATCATAGTCAGATCAAAGAAATTCTCAATTATATTCAGTCGAAAAAGCTTAAATTTGTACTTCCAAGCATCAGAATCGACTCAGGAGAAGATCTACTTCCAATAATAAGCAACTCAGGTCAAAAGAGCTTAAGTATTGCTCCTGAGAGCGGATCTGATGATGTCCGCAATAAACTTGGAAAAAGATTCAATAATACTCAGATTGTTAATTTCATTAGAAAAGCCCAGGATTATTCTATTCATCAGTTGAAGCTTTATTTTATATTGGGCCTTACTTCTAATCCGATTAATGAGGCCCATGATCTTATTGAATTTATTGACAATATCACAAACTCTTTTCCTTCAATAAAATTCATTTTTTCCATCACCCCGCTTGTTCCAAAACGAGGTACAAAATATGAAAGACATTGTACTCATTATCAAGAAATTATGAAAGGAATTGACCTATTGAAACTCAATCTGAAAAAAAAAGGAAAGTATAAAACATTTCCAGTCCGTTGGGCCTCAATACAAGCGATTCTTTCAGTATGTGGACGTGAATTGACACCAAAAATGATTAAAGTCGCTGAACGTGGAGGCTCATACCAAGCTTGGAAGAAGATTTTAACAGAGGATCCCATAAACTACTATACGAAGAATTACTGCTCATGATGTTTTTATCTTGGATTGAACTCTATTAATGTCTTCGCATCACGTAAGTATCTGAGAACATCTCTAACATTTGTTATTGGTGAAACTGTTGTACTTGACACCCGATTGTCTCGTATTGTATCAATTAATTTTTCAGCTAATTTCTGAAATCTCGGAATTTGCCTGGAATCATCTGTAAGATGTTCAAGAAGCTCTTCAGCCTCATCGTCTTTCCCTTGAGTATAGAACAGTAAAGCTGAAAGAAATTCTCCCTTAGTACGGCTTGGAATGTCAGATACACGATCTAATCCTGAATTTATCATTTCTTGAGCTTTTTCTAATGTACTAGTATTCTCAGAAATCCGGAATTCATGAATGTACGCCTCTGATGTCGTAAAAAGAATATTCGAATATAAATTTTCACATTCTTTAACATCATTTAGTGCTTCTTCAAGATATTTTTTTGCTATTCCTACATTAAATCTATTTAATTCATATTTTCCTAATACATATTGATAAAATGCTTTAGAACAGCCCATTAGTTCATCAACATTCACTTTTTCGAGAATTTCGGAAATCTCATCTGTTTCTTTTAAATCTATCAAAAGATTAGCATAGTCTAGATATAAATGATTTTGAACATAAGAATTCTCTATACTGTGAATAATGCTCATGGATTCTTTGATGTGTTTAATAGCGTTTTCATTTTGGTCTTGTAGGAAATAAACATTAGCTAAGCCAAAATTTGCCTTTACTTGATGGTGTGGACTCTTATACAAATTAGACTTTAGTTTAATTGATCGAAGAATGTCTAGTGCTTCCTCTAGATGTCCTCTTCCTACTAAAAGCCACGCTTTTTGAAATAACGGATATATGTAAATACCATTACCGTAAGTTTTTGCTTTCGGTATTTCATCAGCTAATTTAAGAGCTTTCGCAGAATATTCCGAGGCTTCGTTAAATTTGGCTTTTGAAACATAATAATAAGCAAGGTTTGTAAAAGCAATTATTAGTCTCATTCTAGCATTGATAGCTTTGAATTCATTAATCACAGCTTTTTGTTGATTCTCATAAGATTTATCTTTAATTTTAGCAAGATGAGACAAAGCCAAACCTGAATAGAAATGATGTTTACTTTCTTGAATTACCTTTTGAAACTCGCTAATATCTACTTCAACTTCTCTATCTTTTTTATCTTGGGCAAAAATCTTAATAATAGAAATTAAAAACTCAATTTCAGGATCTGAAGCTAATTTTTCTTTATATATTTGTTTTACTTTATTCAAAACATCTTTAACCATATTTTTATTAGCTGAATTGTTTAATACTAAAATATAAGGTGCAGAGAGATCAATTAAAGCATCCCAATCCTTTAAAGATTCAGCTAAAAGAAAAGCTTCTTTTAATAATTTAAAACCTCGCTCAAAGTCATTGAATTCAACAATTCCTAAGGAAAAATATCCTAAGAAGAGTGGATCATGGCGAAATACATCTATCAATTCAGAATTATCAATAAAAAAAGACACATCTGCTATTATCCAAGCTAATTTCGAAGATAGTGCCCAAATTTCAGAAGGAATGTCTTTTTCTTCAGCAAGAATAGATTTTAAGAATGTAAACCAATCGTTTAATGATGAAGCTTGTGTTGATATTTGAGTAGCTGAAAAATATTCCTCAAACTTAGCTAGATATCTATCAGAAATTCTGTTTTTGAATATAGTTAATTCTGATGGAAAATCGATTTTTTGCATGACGAATCTACTCTAAGATGATGAGGATAAAAACTTTCAGCTTCTTGCGATTATAGCATTTCTTGTAAAATTTATTGTTATAAGAAAATAATAATTCATTTCTTCTGTGCTTTTAATCCTTGTTAATCAATCACACATAATTGATTTGGTTTCGATTTTTTTTATCCTCAGCAACATCCTTTATATATTCAATATATTATAAGAAAGAATCAGATAGTCTTTTTCAGTAAACGGGATTTTAAGATCTCCATTCAAGTAAAAAATTGATATTACCTTACTAAATACTGAAAGGAAGAAAAAATTATGGGTGTATTAGTAGGTATTGTTGGAAAACCTTCTTCAGGAAAAACAACTTTTTTAAATGCTCTTTGTGGCACCTCAGCTAAAACGGCCGATTATCCTTTCACAACGATTCAACCAAACCAAGGAGTGGGATTTGTTACCACCTCTTGTGTTTGTCAAGAACTTGATGTTACCTGTAATCCGAATAATTCTGAATGCATTGACAGAGTACGAAAAATCCCTGTAAAGGTTGTAGATGTTGCTGGATTAGTACCAGGAGCGTATGAGGGAAAAGGTATGGGAAATCAGTTTTTATCTGATTTAGCGCAAGCTGATATACTTATACATGTTGTTGATATATCAGGATCACTAAATGAAGAGGGAGAAACGGTTGATGCGGGCTCACATGATCCAATGAAGGATATTCGTTTTCTAGAGTTTGAAATAGCGGCTTGGATGCGTGGTATTTTAAAAAAGGATTGGGATCGTACTGTACGAAAAGTAAAAACCGAAAGGGGGAATATTTTGGATTTTGTAACAGAGAAATTTACAGGATTAAAAATTACTCGAATTCATATCCTTGAGGCAATTAAGAACGCTGAATTGGACGCATCGAACATCAGTGACTGGACTGAAGAAGATTTACTGAAATTTTGTATCAAGATTCAGCAAATTGGCAAACCAATAATTATTGCTGCAAACAAAATAGATCGGCCGACATCTCAATCCAATTTTGAACGACTGAAAAAAGAGATAGGAGAAACTATTATACCAACTTCTGCCTTAACGGATATTGTCCTTAAAAACCTTGAAAAACAGGGGAAAGTGGAATATATTTCTGAAAGCGGAAAACTGATTATAAAAGGTGAAATTTCTTCGAAGGAAAAAGAAATTCTTAATAAGATAGAAAATGAGATTCTTAAGCCATATGGAACAACTGGTATTTTTGAAACATTAAATAAAGCGGTTTTTGATGTACTTCATTTAATTCCTATCTACCCAGTTGCAGATGTAACACATTATAGTGATAATAATGGGAAAGTACTTCCCGATGTATTCCTGGTTAAACAAGGTACAACAATAAAAGAATTTGCAGGAATTATTCATCAAGATCTGTTAAGGAATTTCATTTTTGGTATTGATGCTAGAAATAACAGGAAAATTGCTGACAAACATGAACTTAAATTTGGGGATATTGTCCGAATTGTAGCTGCGGCTTAGAATAATCATTTTGGAGAAGAATATCTCTTACGAATGGTTTTTTTACTCTTTATTTCTGCTGCTTTTCTAAAATAATAGCCTGTTGATCGAAAAGATCCAAATGATCGAATTCCATCCTGTAAGAGTGTTTTTCGTAACTCATCCGCAGATTTTTGTGATAATTGGTTTTGTTTCTCTAGGAATTTGATTATTTCTAAGCCCTCATCTTCAGTTTTAGCACGACAAAGATAATCAAAAATGTTAGGTTCATAATTACTAAATGGATCTACTTCCCGTTTTTCACCATCACGTAAAGTAGACGTAATTAAATCTTCCTTGATCTCATCTATCCCAAGACTCATTTTCTTTTCAGTTAGTTCTGAATATAAATTTGGAAATTTTTCACGAAGCTCGTTTATTGTTATATTTTGATTAACTGAAAATGTTTTTGGCGTTTTTTTTCTCTTCTTGTATGATTCGGAGTTTTGAACAGGTGGATGTTTAGACATAATAATGCTTCCAGCTAATTTCGTTTTATTCCAAATCTTTTGCATTAACGCAAAATTCAGGGAAATTATTGGTTAATACAAGCCTTATTTGTTCCGCTGTTATTTGTCCAGCACGTTCTTGCGCTTCTTTTGTAGAGGCACCAATATGAGGCGAAGCATAGAAATTATCAAGCTCAAATAGTTTATTCTGCTTAGCAGGTTCTACTGAAAATACATCTAATGCTGCACCTGCGATTTTTCCGTTTTTCAATGCTTTATACAAAGCGTCTTCATCGATAATTCCACCTCGCGCACAATTTACAATATAGGCTGTAGACTTCATAGATTCAAGCTCCTTCCATCCTATCATTCCTCGTGTCTCATCAGTAAGTAATGCATGTATTGTAATATAATCAGATTCTTGAAAAAGATAATCCAGATTCTCGATTTTTTCTACCCCCATTTTTGCAAATATCTCAGGAGGGAGATAAGGATCATAAACTAAGCACCTCATTCCAAACGCGTGAGCACGTGAAACAACTTCAGCCCCAATTCTCCCACAACCTACAAAACCTAGGATTTTTCCATATAATTCGACTCCTTTGAGATGCTTTTTTGGCCACTCACCATTCTTGGTTTCATTTGTAGCATGGACGATCTTTCGGCTAAGTGCTAGCAAAAATGCAAAAGTCATTTCCGCAACTGTAATAGTGGATGCTCTAGGGGAATTTACAACGAAAATACCTTTTTCTGAAGCTGCTTTTACATCAATATTATCAACACCCACTCCAGCTCTCCCGATTACTTTTAATCGTAAACCATTTTTAATTACTTCACGAGGAATTTTAGTTGCGCTACGTACGATAATAGCATCAAAATTGTTTATTTCACTTAAGAGCTCATCTGGTGAATAATGATGAACAATTACTTCAAAATCTTTTCTTAAGGATTCAATTGCAGAATCAGCAATAGAATCTGCCACTAAAATTTTCATTTGGATTCCTTCATTTATTCAGAAATGTTTTCTTAGTAATTCTTGAATAGATAGAGTTTCAAGATAATAAAAAGTAGTTATAACCTTTAAGGTTATGCTTAATTGTATCATCTGTTAATTAAAAACAGGAAATTATCCTTTTACATAAGAATCATTGGTAAAATTAAATGTTTTCTTCAATAACCAGAATTCACAATGGAAAACAGACAAGTTTTAGCAAGAATTTAAAACTGTATGTTAAAATTTTCTTAATAGGTATCTCCGTCTTGGAATGTTGCAGAAGTAATCATTAACAAGCTTCAGCAGAACCTATAGGAGGTAGTATGTGTAATGAGCGCATATAAGTACGTATCAAAATTTTGGAAGAAAAAGAATCCTAAATTTCGAAAATTAAGAATTTCTAGATTAATAAACTGGAGACGGGAGCCAAGTGTTACTAGAATTGAATATTCAACAAGGATAGACAGAGCACGAAAACTTGGATACAGACGTAAAAAGGGTTTTATTCTAGCAAGAGTACGTGTCCCGCGTGGTGGCCGTAGGAAGTCTCGTCCCACTAGTGGGAGACGATCAAAGCAAATGGGAATAAGAAGAACGACACCAACGAAGTCTAGACAATGGATTGCAGAGGAGAGATGTAGTCGTCGCTTTCAGAACCTTGAAATCCTAAATAGTTATCCTGTTTTGGAGGATGGACTACATAAATGGTTTGAAGTTATTTTAGTTGATCCTTATGCGTCTGAAATTATATCCGACCCTAAAATCAATTGGATTTGTGATCCTAGTAGTAGAGGTCGAGTTTATCGTGGAAAAACGTCAGCAGGTCATAAAAGTCGTGGATTAAGACGTCGTGGAAAAGGAACCGAACACATTCGTCCTTCTTACGACCGTTAATTTAGATAAGTTTCTTCAATTCTTCCTCTATACTTTCTTTCCTCTTTTTATTCTTTGATTACAAATTACAGCAAGAGAATTCGGTTTAGCTTAGAAAAACCTGATGTTGCCAAATTGATCAAGTGAGGCAATAAATAAAAGTAGATTTGAAAATTTTTAGAAAATATCAAAAATGTAGCTATGAAACCCAGCCGTATACCCCAAAGATGTGGAAAAAATGCCACGTGAGTTTGTTGATTCACTTAATTTTATATCTGAATCTCATCTAAATTCCTGTATCCTCATAGCTAATCAACTAGGTTTTTCAGAGCTTTGGATTAGTAATCCACCAAAAGGAATAAAAAAAAATATCAAGGCATTTACCGATTCCTCTTCAATAAGAATCTATACTAGGCTAGATATTGGAATGAAGAATGAATCGAAAGAACAAATAACAACAATTCTCCGCCATAGAAGAAGAACTGTACCTATAATAGCGGTAACATGCTTAACACCCGAAATCACTGCTTGGGCAGCCCAAGATAATCGTGTAGATATAATTAAATTTCCGATTCTACAAATAGGCAAATTAATGACTCGATCTGTAGCAAAATTAATGGTAAAATTCGAAAAGAATTTAGAAATTGCATTATCGGATTTATATAATCTCCCTGAACGACAACAGATTGCAGCCATAAGGCAAATCAGGTTTGCATTGGGGATCGCTAAAAAAAAAGGCGTTCCAATTATTTTCAGTTCAGGGAGCTCAAAAGCTAAACAATTACGCTCACCACAGGAATTGATATCTTTAAGTCAAGTACTCTTAGAAGAATCTACATTACCTCTTGATTCTCTTAGCAAAATCCCTAACAACTTATTAAAACAAAATCTCCTTAAAATATCACCAAATTATATCTTACCTGGAGTATTTAAGGTTGAAGATCAGCTAAGATTTCCATTAAGTCAGATGAAGGAAGAGGAGGAATAACCATAAATGAAAGAACGAGTCCGATATATTAATATTCGAATTGTTAGTCCAACTCAGCTTCAGGAGAAAGAATTTTGGTACACTATTTCAACAGAAGTAAAGCGCCTTTTTGGAACTCTTGGGGCAGCTGAAGTGGGATTATTTTTGTCATATTTCGATGAAAAGAATCAAGGTGGGGTTTTTAGATCTTCCCACAAATTTGTACATCGAGTTAAAGGTGCTCTATGTTTTATCAACTCACAAAAGAATATATCCTTATTTGTATATTCGGAGGCTGTTACTGGATCTCTTAAAAAAGCGAAGGGGCTACTCTATCATCCAAAGCATATCGATCGTTATGGGGACATAAAGAGAATTCTTCTTCCAAATTTGGAAACAAGCTTCAATGATGAAAACCTACCTGTCTGAACTAGAGGTGGACACCGTCCCAGTCTGAGAGGCTACTTTCCTTAGCTAAAATGGCAATTCTAGACTAATATAAAGGTTTTATATTAATAATTCGGTTTCAAGAAACATTAGGTTTTAGTTAAAAGTTTCACCTTTTACCAAATTTTTGGGATTAATCTGTAACGAACGTGCTTACAATACTGTCTATACTCTTCAAATTCAGTGATTAAGATTCTTTCTTCAAAAAATATTCTGGGAAGAAAAAGAATTAAAAAAAGAATTGCAGGTACTAAAGCTAAGATAGATCCAAGAGCAATTGGTATACTAATCATAAATAAAATATTTCCTGAATACATTGGATGACGAACAAGCGAATAAGGACCTGTTGTTATTATCTTCTGTTTCTTTTGAGTCTCAATTACTCGTGATAAGTATGAATTCTCTCTCATTACAAGCATATAGACTAATAATGAGCAAGTAAAAGCTGAAAAACCTAGATATTTAAATAAATGTATCACATAGGGGGAAGTCCAGTGAAATAGACCAACGTCAAAACCTGTAATAATAAACATTAACAAAAAACATATTCCAGCTAAGGTTAGAATGATAAAATCAAATTTAAAAACTGGTCTATATCGCTTCCTTGATTTTTCTACCGTTGGATCATCTTGAAAGATCAAAAAATGAAGTATTATCCCATATGTCAATAAAATAATGATAAAAGCCCATGCTTCTGGCCAATCGAATGTATTGGCTGGTAAAAATAGCAATAGTGAGAAAATAGAAAAAGCAAGAATCAATCTACTAAATAATACAATAAAAAACTTCATTTCAGCCATTTTATACCCTCAAGCGGCTTTATTTCATTCAACATCTGATGAACTCTCTATAATCGATAGCAAATAAAATTTATCGAATGATCTCGTCTAGGGAAAAATGAAATACAAAAATATTCAGTGGAATATTTCAATGTTGGAGTAAACAGTTCCTCAATAGTTAGGTTTCCATCGTAATAAAAATGTTTACTCCTGCTTGATAAATAGGACTTTTCAGTATGAGGACTAACCAGCTTTCAACAGTTATCTAAAGTGGTAATTTTTTCAGTTTAATAGTATTGAATATAGCATCTCATGGACTTTGAATAAAAATTATCATAAATTAATAAACTATTACTCTTGGGAGAAAAGAAAAATGACTTTTAAGTTGGAAATTGGTGTCTACTAAGGTATTAAGAATGATATGATCTTTTGGCGTAATATATTATGTATATATTACAAATATTGTTATTTATCATTTCATTATTTGGAACATTGATTGTTTGATGCGTGTTTTATAGGGTGAACAAAGATGTCAAAATCTAAAAGAATCAAATTAGATAGTCCAGAAGCCTTTATGATTGCATTCAATCGCATAGAGTTGATAAGAAATAGCAATAAAGATAAAATCAGTAAGAATTCTAAATATATCCAAATATGACAATGAGTTACAAACTTCTTTGAATAACCCGGATATTAATTTACATCAATCCTAATCTTTCTTCTGGTAACCATTCTGGCCAACCAATTATCCAGCTAGGTATGTATGCGTTTTTTACACGGTCACATACAGGAAAATAAGCCTTTAAATCTATGATAGGGGAATTATCAAGAGCATCTATATCTTGAATTTGAACGAATCCATTTTCATGATTAACTTCGAGAATCTTTGCAGTTGTCAAGGCAATAGGATTTGGCCAATGTTCAGTTCTTGTAGCAAAAATGCCAGCAACAGGGGGATTTTCGCCTTATGGAGGTGTCGTTTCCAATATATTATGTTTTTCTTCGGAGTCACTCCTATCTGCCTATCAAAGAACCTGAACATGACTAAAATGTTCCAATTGTTTTAAAGCGGAAACAAAGTTATCGAAAATTTGAATATAGACTTTATTTTCAGTTCTTTTAATTTTACTAACAGGAAATATTGTGAACGATTCTTTCAATTTATTCAATGGTATTTTCTCCTACCTAATTTTCTTAAACTCAATAAAATATTGAATTCAAACTTTATCCATTATATGTTTTGGTAAAATTCGAATTTTTAAGCTTAATGATTTGCTGAATATGGATTCTAGCCAAAAAAATCAGTATCAACAAGTTCCTTCTATTCAGCTAATACTAAATACATATATCCGACAATTGCTACGGAAACACTAATAAAAAATAATGCAAACCAAGCATCGTAAATTAAACCACATGAAAACGCTAGAACCACAATAATTCCTGCAATTTCGATTAATCCAGTTCTCCCACCAGTGTATTCCCGAATTATACTATAAACAACAAGACTAGAAAAGAACATTAATCCCCACGTTATTAAATGAAAGATAGTCAATAGTGGAGTAAATTTACCTCCCAACAGTGGAAGTTCCAAAAATAGAAAAGCTAAAAAGGATTGTTTTAAATCATTAGGAAAGAATAGAAAAATTAATTCAAGCAAAAACATCATCGAAAGGATTAAAACTCCTAAAATCAGAGATCTTATCTCTTTTGACACCCAGAGTTGAGTATAGAGATTACGCGCCAATTATTTTTCAGCTCCTTTTAGATTTTTTAGATAATGTATATTTACATGATTAATAATGTTTATTATTGAAATAACGCTAATATTTGCGTTCTTGCAATGTTCAAATGCCTTAGATTGATTATGAGGCGATTTAATTCAAGGAGACTACTTAAACTCCTTAGATTGATTCCTTTTTTAAACTTGGTTAAGTAGTGTTAAATCAGCGTATAACCTATATGATGAACTTTCGTCCTAACATTATTTAAACATCAAAGATTTCTTTGAGTTTCACAATTGTGAGCCTGAATGATTGACAAAATTACAAAATCCTTAGACGATACACTAAAGGAAGCAGTCTTATGGCTTGAAAGCTAATATTTATAAATCACAGATATTTAAGGGAGGTAAGAACAAAAACGCTAGAATTTTTATCTTTATAAAGTGACATTTGTGATTGATCAAAAGGTCTTAAACAATGAAAATCGTACTACTGGGGCCATATAATAGTGGCAAGTCAACCACAGTCCAAAAGATTTGTAAGGAATCTGCAATCTCTATCGATTATGGTGGAACGACTGTTGCATTAGACCACTGCAAAACACAGATATATGGAGTGGAAACCTTTTTATTTGGCACACCAGGACTTCAGCGATTTGAAGTTATTCGAAAGATCTTAAGTAAGGGGGCAGATGGAGTTCTATTTATAGTTGATTCGGTAAACCAAGCCTCTTTTGAAGAAGCTGAAAGATTGCTTAAAGAAGTGTATAAGCTTCTTCCTGGTGTACCAATTGTACTATGTGCCAATAAACAAGACATTCTTGGCGCTAAAACTCCCCAAGAAGTAGCTGAGGCCGTCCTTGGTAAAAATAGAGACGCTATATCAGTTATAGGAACTTCTGCTAAGACTGGTAATAAAATTGAACACGCATTGGGTCTAATCGTACTCAATGCCATTAAACAGTACTGGGATATACTTATCGCGATTAAGAAATCAAATGGTGAACTTGCAGAAATTGCGAGAAATATGCAACAATCTGAAGATATGATTCAGTCTCAACTCCAATTTGCTTCTTGGAGACGTCTTATAAAAGCTGATTGGGATAACCAGATATTTCGTCTACCGAAAGGTGTTTCAAATATTCTAGATATTCTAGAATTTGGACGGAAAGAAATATAAAAATTAGTATGAAAATCAAACAGAAATTATGCAAAATGAGGTATTGACATGGTCGAGAAACCTGACGTTTATATATGCCAGAATAAAGAATGCAATAATCGATTTCAAAAGGCCAAATTCGTCACAGTTCAAGACGAAGATGGAATCTATATAACCAAACCAGCATGTCCAAAATGTGATTCTACGGATTTGCTTTCTTCTGCATGGTTAATTCGCGAAGAAGAATAGACCCATTCATAAGGAATTCTTTCTATGAGCTTTCTTATTAGCTCACAAAGAAGTTTTGAACGTGACGCACTTTCTGAAAGTTTTTACGTAATATCTGATGTTTTGGGTTATAAAGTACGGCCTTTAAAGTCACGAATACCAGGTTTATCTATACTTTCTTTGACTGATTCAAATATTAATCTTTTTGATGTAATTGATCGGATTCGTCAATATACTAAGACAAATGGTCCTCTAGTTGCATGTTTAAAAATTGTTCCACTTGAAAGTTTATTTAAAACTAATATGGATAATATAGTAGAAAATGCTGTTTCTCTTGCACAATTAAAAATTAAACCAAACCATTCTTGGCGGATTCGTGTAAAAAAACGGCAAACAAATCTAAGAACATCATGTGTGATTGAAAATATAGCAAAAAAAGTTAACTGGGGAGTCGTTAATCTGACGAATCCGAATTATGAGATTCGAGTAGAGATTATTAGGGATTTAACTGGAATATCAGTAATGGAACCAAAATTTGAATTACGGAACTTGAACCAAGCTAGTAATGACTGATTGGATCCATCTCTTTCATTCTAGTGCTAGAAGGGATATTCTTTGCAAAATTGCGTTTTCTATTTCTGAATAGGAGAAATCTCCTCCATCGAAACCTTCAGCTTTGAGCATTTTAAGAACATATTGAAGTTTTAAGTTATAATCATAGAGAAGATCGAGATCTAAATCCAATTTGAGTGCTGTTTGGGCATCTTTACAAGCATTTATAATTTTAATTTCATTATCACCAATTAAGACACCTAAAACCGACTCAGTAGTATCTGTGACTCCTAATAATCCAACTGCTTTCTTAATCTGGCGAAATCCAGCTGAATAAAGTAGAATTTCCATTGAAAGGGATTTTGAAATCATGCGATTATTCTGATAAGCTTTTCTTGCGTGCCAGATTGCTGATAAAATATGGGAATGCCCCCATATTAAACGATTATCCAACAACTGGGTGGCTTTAAGGTCGTAATTCAATGCCAATTCATTAAGAATCTGGCCAATCTCCAGAGGATTCAACTTTGTCTTAGGAACACCTACAAAAATTAGAAGGAATGATTCTTCAATTTTCTCTATAATGTATTGGGATATTTAGATTACTCTCCTTTATGAAAACCTTTTCAATCAAAATTAGCTGTTCTTATAACCTCTTATGATAATTTCTAATCATCCCATATAGTGACAATATAAACTTTGGTTTAGATAATGGTTGAATTTAGAGTTGTTAATTGGGATCAGCTTGATAAACTAGCAAGACAACTTTACCATATGATTACTAATGACGGTTTTGAACCAGAAGTTATTCTTGGTATTAGTAGAGGTGGGTGGATTCCAGCAAGATTACTGAGTGATATGTTCGAGGCAAGTTATCCTTTGAAACGTGGAAAAATTACTTCAGTTTTAGCAACGATGCAGATTAGGTTTTATACTGGGATATCTGAAACTCATGCCCGACCTGTAATTTCTCAGGATGTGATAGTTGACATTCACCAGAAAAAAATACTGTTAGTGGATGATCTTGCTGACTCAGGAGAAAGTTTGCAATGTGCCTTAGAATACCTCAATTTAAAAGATCCAAAAGAAGTACGGATTGCTACACTTCTTTATAAACCTTGGTCAAAGGTTAAACCTCATTATTATGTGGAGGAGGCTACAGAATGGGTTATTTTTCCACATGAATATTATGAATTTATGGCAGAACGTACTATTTCAGAGGGGTATGATCCTGCGACCGCTTGGAAAACATTCATTGAATTAGGAATTCCAGATTCCTCTATTATTTTCTTTGTAGAAACATTTCTGTCAAAGTAGCCTTCAATTATCTTTTTTATCTCTCTTTCGTTATTTTGCGTTCTTTAGATCTTCCTTTTCTTTACACACTAATTTTTCTTTCTTTTTAATCTCCTTACGTATAAATTTAACTTTTTTTTATTCAATTATATTAATCCATGATGGAAAAAATTCTTTTGGCGAACTAAAAATTCATGCTTGTAAGTTTAAATAGGTAGAAACTAGTTATATGTGGTTAGAATGCAATTATTGCTTATTCATTCGCAAGGTTTTTCTTGGAAAGCTAATGAGAAGGCTGTTACTAATGCAGAATCCTTTACTGATGAAATTTTCGAAGAATACAATACAGATGATTCTGTTGTTGTAGTTTTTGTAGCTGTTGAACAAAACGATTCAGACGACATTTTACCAAAAGCAATCCTAGAAATTCAAAGGGCTTTGACTGATATAGGTGAAAAAAGTGTTATTTTATATCCATGGGTTCATTTAGCAAAATCAACCCCAGCAAAACCAACAAACGCTTTATATCTATTACAAAGTTTGATGAAACAATTGAATCAAAGTTCTTCAAATATTGAAGTTATTCGTGCCCCATTCGGTTATTACAAAAGCTTTTCAATTAATTGTAAAGGACATGCTCTTGCAGAACGTTCTAAGGAAATCACAGCTGAAAGAAAAGTTGAAATCCCCGAATCATCTGTGGAAGTAACAAAGGCGATTTCTGCAGAGGACCAAGTAGAGTCTTATTTCTTTATTCTTAATCAAAAAGGGGAAAAGATCCCGTATGAAAGCTTCAGATATGGAGAACTTAAGGATTTCCAAATATTTGTTAATTATGAGACTGCTAAAGATCGTAAAATTAAATCTCCACCGAAACACGTTGAAATAATGAAGAATTTAGAATTAATAGATTATGAAGAAGGTAGTGACGCGGGGAATTTTCGCATTTTACCACGAGGCTACATTGTCAAACAATTAATTGAAAACCACGTCACGAATATGGCAATTCAATACGGAGCAATGGTTGTAGAGACTCCGATAATGTACTCTTACGAGCATCCATCTTTGAAAAAATATCTAGAAAGATTCCCTGCAAGGCAATATGTTGTTAAATCGGGTGAGAAGGACTATTTCTTGCGATTTTCGGCTTGTTTTGGTCAATTTCTAGCAATGGCAGATGCAACAATCAGTTATCGTCAATTTCCTCTAAAAATATTTGAAATGTCAAAATCTTTTAGGCGAGAACAACGAGGTGAATTAGCAGGTATTCGGCGACTTAGAGCTTTTACCATGCCAGATTTACATACTGTAGCACTTGACATTGAAATGGCCAAAAGGGAATTTGAAGCTCAGTTTAAGCTAGCCACTCAATATATGCATGATATCGAAGTCAGTTTTGAAACAGCCTTCCGGATGACAACAGAGTTTTATGAGGAAAACAAAAATTGGATAGTCTCCTTGATAAAAGAATTAAAAAAGCCTGTACTCCTAGAATTATTCGATATTAGATATGCATATTTCATATTAAAGTTTGAATTTAATATCGTTGATGGCCAAAAGAAGGCTGCTGCTTTATCAACGGTTCAAATAGATGTTGAAAATTCAAATCGTTTCAATATCACATATATCAATGATCAGGGGCAAGAAACATTCCCCTTATTATTACATTGTTCTTTATCTGGTTCTACTGAACGTGTGATATACGGTATACTAGAAGATCAACTTAAGCGAGCTCAAAAGGGAATGAAACCTCTCCTTCCTTTATGGCTTTCACCAGTACAAGTAAGAATTTTGCCTGTTTCAGAAGAATTTCTACCTTATTCTGAAAGGATAGCGGAGGAATTGGAGCAAGATTTGATTCGTGTCGAAATTGATGACCGAGATCTTTCATTAAGCAAAAAAATTCGATCCGCAGAAAAACTTTGGTCTCCAATCATAATAGTTATTGGTAAAAAGGAATTAGATCAAAAAAAGTTCAGTGTAAGATATCGATTGTCAAATAAGCAAGAATTTCAAACCCTGAATGAGGTAGTAGTTTTTATTAAAAATAATACTAAAAATAAACCTTCATTTCCTAGAGCTTTTCCAAAATTAATCACTAAACAACCAATATTCACTCGAGTAGTCTAATTCTTCTTTTACAAGAATTAGCAAATAGAAACCAACAGTTTATAATTAACCTTATAAATTATATAAATAGTTACTATTTTACCCAATAGAGAAGTATTACAATCTAAATTGGCCAATCTTTTTACTTCAAATCAATTCCTATCATAAAAAGCGATAATGTATAAGAAAGTGAATTTATATGCCAACAAAATTGTTTGGTAAAGATATAGAAAATCAATTAGCCTTCGTTGGTCTTGCCAATGCAGGAAAAACAACTTTAGTAAAAAGATTAAAAGGAAAAGATAGTTTAGAAACTGTACCAACGATGGGAATGAATATCGAGACTTTAAAGATTGGTGACATTGAAGTTATGGCTGTAGACCTCGGAGGACAAGCTACATATCCTAGTAGCTTGTGGGAACCTTTTGTATCAAAGGCTTCAGGGATTGTATTTGTTTTTGACTCTGCAGATCGAGAAAAGGTGGAAGACGCTGGAACATGGCTTAAAAATGTCATAAAATGGGCGCCAGAGGACTCTGCATTCCTTTTTCTAGCTAATAAGCAAGATCTCAATGAAGCAATGCCATTAGAAAGAATTATTGAAGCTTTAGGATTAGAAAGAGAAATTAGCGCCAGACCTAGAACATT
>JBHLKP010000070.1:0-17723 GCA_048886525.1 Candidatus Hodarchaeota archaeon
GGATGTTCTACAAGTTCCTCCTCAACTTCTCTTGGATATACTTTTAAACCGCTTACATCTATCATATCTTTCTTGCGTCCAGTGATAAAAAAATACCCATCAGGATCAATATAGCCAATATCTCCTGTTAAAAAATATCCTTCTTTGTTAAAAGAATTTTTTGTTTCATCAGGTTTATTTAAATATCCGATCATAACTTGAGGGCCTTTTATTCCAATCTCACCTTCTTCTCCTTGAGGTAATTCTCGATCCTGTCCTCCTTCAGCAGCATCAAAGATTTTCACATCGGTATCTGGAGTTGGAAGTCCAATACTACCAGCTCTTTTTCCACCACCCGTCAATGGATTAACATGAGTAACCGGTGAGGTTTCAGTTAACCCATAACCTTCTACAACATTAGCTCCTGTTAATTCCTCGAAGTTATACATGACTTGTTCTGGCAACGGAGCAGCACCAGAGAGACATGCTCGAATTGAGGTCAAGTCATAATCTTTAATGTCTTTGTGAAAGAGAAGACCAACGTATAGACTCGGAACTGCATGAAAAAATGTTGGTTTATACTTATAAAGCGTTTCTAATAGATCTTGAAGTAACGGTCTCCCTGCAAGCGGATCTGTTATTAAAATCATTTTTGACGCTTGACTAATAGCGGAAATCATGATACAATTTAAAGCAAAGATATGGAAAAGTGGAAGAGCACAAACATAACACTCCTCCCCATGATTTATTGGAGGATAAATTAGGCTAGATAATTGAATTTGGTTACTCACTATATTATAATGCGTGAGCATAGCTCCTTTACTGACACCTGTAGTTCCTCCTGTGTACTGAATCAAAGCTAAATCTTCTTTAGGATTTATCTCAACTTCAGGCACACCGTTTGGGTCCCCTTTATCAATCAATTCCTTGAAAGAAAAATCATTTAAGCGTATTCTTCTTCTTATGGGTATTTTTCCAAATAATATACCTAATAGCCTCTTTGATAAAGATATTTCATCATGTAAACTAGCAACAATTATATTATCTAGTTCTACCAGTTTTTTATCTCGGATTTTACGAACACGTTTATAAGTAATATCAATACAGATTATTGTTCTTGCTTCAGAATCATTTAGCTGGTATGTCAATTCATGGTCAACATATTGGGTATTAAAAGGGACAATTGTTGCTCCTAATCGGTTAATAGCGAAGAAAGCTATAACAAATTGTGGGCAATTTGGCAAGTAAATACCAATTCTATCTCCCTTTTTTATACCTAAATTATGAAGAGAATGCGCTAAACGTAATACGCTGTCCCAAAGCTCCCCATATTTGATTTTTTTATCAAAAAAGATTGTTGCAACATTATTAGGGTCTGTTTCAGCTGATTCTTGTAGAAATTTGTAGATGGGAAAATCATCAGGGTATTCGAGTGTTTTTGGTATTTCTTCGGGCCAAAGTTTAAACCACGGTTTTTCTAAATGTTCAATTTCCATTTTTTATATTTCACCTAAATTAAGAATCAATTACCATAATTAGAAATTAGTACTTGTTTTCGCATGTATTTTAGAAAGAGTTCAGCACTCTGACTTTATAAAAATTAAATTTCTTTGCCTTATCTTTGAATTTATCGTTTACTTATAAGTAGATATATTAGTAGTGTAATTAAATTGTCATTAATTATAAATACTTTTCGACTACTGCTTAGGTTCATTTCAATCGAAATATTAAAAAAGCAAATTTTATTTAAATTTGCAAGTACTTACATAGAAGTCCAAAGTTTTTTTAAACTTTAGTTTAATTCCAATGGTATCATATTAAAGGAAGTAAAAAGAAATGAAAAAGAAAAATTCTATAGTTCTCGTTTTTCTTATTTTTACCCTTGTTTTTGTCTACATGTCCAGTACAACAGTTGCAGAGGTCAAACAACGACCTACAATTAAAATTGGCGGACTTGGCCCATTAGCAATCACGCCTGGTAATGATATGAAAAATGGATTGGAAATGGCCGTTGCAGAAATAAATGATGGAGACGGCGTAATGGTTGGAGGTACAGCATATGACTTCGAGCTAATTATCAAAACGAGTTCAGGGGATCTTGGAATACCCGATCCAACTGTTGGTGTTACAGCTGCCTTTGAACTTATAGATAGCGAAGATGTCGTTGCTATAATAGGAGGATTCCGTACTGAAGTAGTACTAGGTATACAAATGTCTACAGCAATTGCCTTAGATAGACCCTTCTTAGGTATTGGAGCATCAGCTCCCATTGTTTCACCTCATTTCTGGAGAATCGGTCCTAGTAACGTTAGTGGACTCGCTCGTAATATTATTGATATGTATGCTTGTGGTTTGATTCCAGATCAAGGTGTACGCAATATAACTGTTATTCGTGAGTCTGCAGCGTGGACGTTGGCAATGGCACTTAAGATTAAGGAAACTATCAATCTTTTAGCAGGTGCAGGCGTATATGGTCCTGGTGTTACAATAAATTTCACCGATGATATAATAATTCCTGTAACTGACCAACTAGATGATGTAAGTGCCGCTATGAGTGGACTCACAGCAGATACTTATCAAGGTTTGAATTTGAATGCTTTATGTACTATATTTTCAGGTCCTGTTGGAGGATATATCCCTCAAGTTTGGGCTGCTCTTGATTTACCAATGTTTTTAGCTGGAATTAACGTTGAATCTCAAGTGAGTACCTACTTTGATGAAACTGAAGGCGCATGTTATGGTGAAATTGAACTTGAAACATGTCCTCCTGATGTTGAACCAAATCCTAATACAGCACCGTTCAGAACTGCCTATTTCGCCTTATACGATGAAATGCCAACCTACACTGCTTTTGCTAGTTATGATGCAGTAATGGTTCTAAAGGAAGCTATAGAAGCTGCTAACTCTGCTGTTCCAGCTGACATTGAAGCTGCTTTAGTAAACACTGAACATATAGGAACCGCTTATACAATCAAATTTACAAGTGAAGATGGTCCACATTGGACTGTAGCGGAAAATACAACAACAGGTTTACCTTATGAAGTTCCCATTCTCACAAATGATACATATCCAACAGGAATACCTAAAGGATCATTCGTAGTTCACGATCTTTACACTAATGGATCAGTTGGAGTTGATGGCCGTCCATATAACGTCGGTTATTGGGCTCAATGGCAACAAGGCGGTGTTAAAAAAACAGTTTGGCATATTGGCGACCCTAAAGGATATAATGATCTTTATAGTCCTATGGATAGTCAAAGGAATCTTACTGCAGGAAATCTTATCTGGCCGATTAACCACGCAGACCACGGATGGGTACCTGAAACTACAACTACCACTGCTACTGGGACTGGTACAACAACTACAGGTACTGGGACAACAACGACTGAAGAATCAGTAGAAATTCCAGGATTTGACTTAGGAATATCATTATTCGTCTTATGTGCATTAGCAGTGATATTTTTCAGACAAAAACAAAAGAAGCGTTAACGAAACGCTTTCTTTTTCCCCCTTTTTTTTCTATGTTTGAAATATTATTAATCAAGATAGTACCGTAGATTGTGTTTCTCTAATTAGAAAAATTCATAAATAAAGTTTTAATTATCAGTCAAGCTCTCGTATAACAAATGAATGCTTTTTCCTAGCTAACAAATACTTATGAATATGAATAAAAAAGGAGAATTCCAATGAAAAATATATTAAAAACTAGACTCATTGAATTTGTACACGAAGAATTTTGGTTATTATTTAGTTTATGTATTCTCTTCATTTTCTATCTAATTTTTCCTTTTATCTTGAATCTTAGTGAACCTGCTATTGGGTTACAGATAATCTTGAATGGTATTGTAGTTAGCGTGCTCTACGCAATCCTAGCTATGGGATTTTCCTTAATATATGGAATTGCTAAACAGCTCAAGCTTTCTCTGGGGGGATATTATGTTATAGCTGCTTATGCTATGTATTTCTTACTTGAAGTTAGAAAGATTACTCCGGGAACTTTTTCTTATATAACAATTTCAGCCACTAGAATAAATATAGACGGATTAATACTCTTAGCATTAGTCCTACTTCCAGTTATTATTATAATTACCATTTTATTCTTTCTCAGAAGTGTATTTAAAAAACCAGAGTTTTTTTTACTTATAATTTCTCCAATAATATCAGGTGGAGGTTATATTTTTATTGAAGTATTCCTTAGAGGAGAATTGGTGCAAAATATTATTGTAGAAGGAGTCTACATCGGTTTAGCAGTACTTTCAACAGGATTCGCAGCTTGGTATTTAGAACTCCCAAAACGTGAGATAGCAATTGGAACTGCCATCTTTGGGTTATTATTACCAATATTGATGTACATTTTTTATATACCATTAGTTTATATTGCAATGATGATTATTACGGTAATGTTCACCGCTTGCGTAGCTATGCTGGTGGATCGGTTCTTATTAGATAGATTTAGAGCTTCCCATGTCAATGTCATGATTGTCACTTTCGCTTTTGCGCTCTTTGTACAGAATTTTATTCAAATAGTTTATTTTCCTTATAATGGGATACAATTACTTCCTTTCGGTCCTGAAGATCGTACTCTCCGCGGAATTGTTCCATTAAATAGTATGTTAGTATTAAATCTAGGTTTTCTTGGTTGGGGAAAAGCTCGTATATCATATCTAAGAATCATTTCAGTAGTCTTTTCTATCGTAGTGTTAATCTTTTTATACTCGTTTATCTGGTTTACAAAAATGGGAAAATCCTTACGAGCTGTTTCTCAGGATGAGGAAGCTGCTGCGCTAACGGGAATTAATATTAGAAAAATAACAGCAGTGGTTAGTGGGGTTGGAATGGGTTTAATTGCAATTGCTGCGGTTTTAACATCATCATTTAGCGCAGCTCCTCAATGGAGCCCCTATATGGGATGGTGGGTATTAATTACATGTATAGCTGTAGTAACCCTAGGAGGTATGGGGAGTCTCCCTGGTAGTGTCATAGCGGCCTTCGTAATAGGTTTTGCTCAAACTATTACTGGCAGCATGACAATGGTTGTCCCTTTTCTCAATGTTCCGTTTAATAGTTTTTCTGATGTTATTCCATTTGCTGCGATCTTATTAGTACTGATTTTCAAACCAGAAGGATTATTTGGAACGAAGGAGGAATTAGAATAATGGATTGGAAAGAATTAGCTGAAGATTTCTGGGAAGAAGTCAAAGAACGAGGCTATAAAATTATAACAATAGTATTATTAATTTTAGCTCCATTTCTTCTAGTCGCACCACCTACTAGCATGTCAGGATTCGATGTCTTCTATAATGGGGCTGAGATTCCAGTCTTGAGCGATATCTATGCCATTGGACGTCAAGCAGGTCTATTTGGATCAAATACCTGGGTTCTAAGAATACTTTCCTTATGTGCTGTTTGGGCTATATTTGCAGCATCCTGGGATTTCCTTTCAGGTTATAGCGGACAAGTGAGTTTTGGGCATGCAGCTTTTTGGGGATTTTCAGCTTATGTCACTTTCTGGGTAGCAGCGGGTTTTTATGTAGAAGTGCCAACTTTTGAATTTAATATACCAATAATTGATGATATACTTCTCTTTATTACTACAATTCTTGATGAAATTCTCCATATCATTTTAGGAGATAGATTTGTTCTTGATCCAATTTTTGCTCTTTTATTTGGAGGAATACTCTCCGCTCTACTTGCTGTTTGTATAGGAATAATAGCCTTACGCGTTAAAGGATTTTATCTTGCTCTAGTGACGCTAGTTATACCTTTGATATTCAATTCACTAGCTAATTCTTTTAAAGACTTAACAGGAGGAAATAACGGCCTTTCAAGTGATGTTACTCGTGTGGTCCCCCTCCCTCCTTCAGGAACATTTTTCCGTGAAACATCAGCTCTTAATTTCTATATTTTTGCACTTCTAATATTTTTCATAACAATCGGAATAATGATGCTAATCGCATACTCCCGTATAGGCCTTGCTTTTCAATCTATTCGGGAAGATGAAGATGCTGCCGAATCTCTTGGTATAAACATCCGTAATTATAAGATTTTAGCATTCACTTTAAGTGCTTTTTTTGCTGGAATTGCGGGGGGATTATATGCTCAATGGTTCGGTTATGTATCCCCAACTTATCTAGAAAGCGCTGCTTCTTTTAATGTCATAATCATGGTTGTTATAGGAGGCGTTGGAACAATTTCAGGGGGTGTTGTAGGAGCATTTGTATTAACAATTCTTGTGAATATTTTTCTAAAGAACATCTTTGTTGGGGTTCATGGGTTGGATATGCTTGCTTTTGGTTTACTATTGATTATTACATTGCGTTATATGCCATTTGGACTTACCCGCGCGACAAAGGATCAAAAAAGAGCTTGTGTTCTAGGTATTTTATTTGCGTTAATATGGACGATCCTACCAAGTAGTACAGGTTGGGGAGTGGACTTTTTTTCATCTATTTTACCAGCTAAAGGAACTTCAACAGATCTAATCAGTAAACTAATTTCTATTTCAGTTTCAACTATTCTAGCAATAATTGGTAAAGTGGATTATTTAGGCCAAATGGCAACATCTCTAACACTTGATAACTTCCTAGTATTTGTTGTTTTAGTTATAATGTTTATTGTTTCCATTCCAGCCATCCTTGTCTTCCTAGTTAGTGAAATTATAGGATTATTTCTTTTTCAAGGTATCTTAGGAATGAAATTGGGATCTGCACTAATAAAAGCGAAGTTCATAATTTACGCTGTTGTTGGAATACCCTTTGCTTTCTACTTACCAAAGATTTTCAAAGCGCTTAGGTTAAGATATTGGGGTGTTTGGCCTTCTGCTGGCCGATATGAACCTGATTAATTAATTGGTGAAAAAGGAAATGTCGCTTAATAGTTCTGAAGTTGCTGATTCTAGTACAAAAGAAAGTGTACTCATTGAGATTATAAATCTTAGTAAACATTTTGAGGGTCTAAAAGCTGTCAACCAGGTTAATTTTTCAATTCGAGCTGGTGAACTTGTAGGGATTATTGGACCAAATGGTGCAGGTAAAACAACGCTATTTAATCTTCTAACTGGTTTCTTAAAACCAACTGAAGGAGATATAATATTCGATGGTAAGAATATTGCCGGTTGGCCACCTTTTAAAATAGCTAAATTAGGAATAGCGAGAACCTTCCAACTTGTACGCCCATTCAAATTTCTAGACGCCCTGGAAAATGCTATGGTACCTCATATCCCAAAAAATATGCTAGTAAAATCATCCACTCTAAGAAATAAAGCTATTTGGTCTTTAATAACCGTTGATTTAGCTGAAAAAAAGAATTACCCAGCCTTTATCTTACCACATGGAGATTTGAAAAGACTTGATTTAGCTAGATCTTTTGCAGTCCAACCACGTCTTTTATTGTTGGATGAACCCTTTTCAGGACTAAGTTACGAAGAAGCCTTTCGGGTTCAACGTTTGATTCGTGATGCCCACGAAAAAGGGATGTCAATAGTTATCGTTGAACATAAGTTAAAGATCTTGATGAAGCTAGTAGAAAGAGTCTTAGTACTTGATCAAGGAAAATTAATAGGGGAAGGATCCCCTAAAGATATTGTTAATAATGAAAAAGTAATTACTGCTTATCTAGGAACAGAGGCAAAAGAATATGTCTGAATCATCTAGTAATTATCTCCTTGAACTTCAGGAAGCAAGTGTACACTATGGTCGTGCTATCGTATTAGCATCAATATCAGTCACAGTCGAAAAACGAGAATTAGTAGCGATTATTGGGCCCAATGGAACAGGAAAATCTACTCTTCTTCGAGCGATCTCAGGTCTTGTGGAACTCGAAAGGGGGAAGATATTTTTCGAAGGTAAACTAATTGCAGAGTCAACAAAGAGTCAATTTCGAAGAATGGGAAGAAATAAATCCTTAAAACCTCATAAAATTGTTGAAATGGGTATCATACATTGTCCAGAGAGACGAAGACTTTTCACAGACTCAACGGTTAGAGATAATCTCGAATTAGGGGCTTATACTATTCAAGATAGCGAACAAGTGGAAAAAAATGTAGAAAGAGTATTAGAATTATTTCCATTTTTGAAGGACCGTCTTAACGAAAAAGCTGGAGTTTTTTCAGGAGGTGAGCAACAAATGGTAGCAATAGGGCGTTCTCTAATGGGAAATCCTAAATTACTTTTATTAGATGAACCCAGCTTAGGCCTTGCACCCATAGTTAAACGTAATATTGTCGATGCTATCAGAGAAATCCAAAAAGGGGGAACAACCATCCTTTTAGTAGAACAGGATGCCAGTATTGCCCTAGAAATATGTGATCGAGGTTATTTGCTTGAAGATGGCAGAATCGAGCTTGAAGGATCCAGCAAGGAACTTTCAAGTAACGAACACGTTAAAGAGGCATATCTAGGCATAATGTAGTTAGAAGAGTAACTTTTTTCTATTATATGTTTTAGTGGAGAATTTTCTTCTAGTAAAGATTTTTATTTCTATATCCAAGGTGGTAAAATATCGTGTTAAGGTGGAAACTATGCCTCTTAAAACACCTGAAGAATACTTAGAAAGCATTAAACGAGACGTTAACCTTTTTATGTTTGGTGAAAAGATACCAAAATTCTGGGAACATCCTTACTTTAAAATTATTGAACCTTCAATCAATACTGTCAAAAAAATTTATGAATTAGCGTCACAAGATCAGTACAAAGACGTAATGACTGCAAAATCAAATTTAACAGGTAAAATAATCAATAGATTTACGCATATTCATCAATCTGTTGATGATCTCATTAAGAAAGTGGAAATGCAACGATTACTAGGGCAAAAAACAGCATGTTGCTTTCAAAGATGTGTAGGATATGACGCTGCAAACGCAATCTTTAGTGTAACATATGATATAGATCAAGAACATGAGACTAACTATCATGAACGATTTAAAGCCTATTGGAGTGAAGTTCAGGATTATGATCTGATGGTAGCAGGAGCAATGACAGATACAAAAGGAGATAGAAGTAGACGACCAAGTACTCAATCTGATCCTGATGCTTATTTGCATGTTATAGATGAAAAAGAAACTGGAATCATTGTGCGTGGAGCTAAAGTTCATCAAACTGGTTTTTTAAATTCACATAGAGCTGTTATCATGCCGACTTTATCAATGAGGCCTGGAGAGGAAGAATATGCTGTTGCATTCGGTGTTGAGACAAATGCTCCTGGGATTACAATGATATATGGTCGTCAAACTTCAGACACTCGTAAAATGGAAGAAACTAAATTAGACGTAGGTAACTGGAAATTTGGTGGGCAAGAAATTTTTGTCGTTTTTGATGATGTATTTATTCCAAATAGACATATTTTTATGAAAGGAGAAATTGAATTTTCTGGTGAACTGGTTAACCGTTTTGCTGGCTATCATCGTCAATCATATGCATGTAAAACTGGTGTGGGAGATGTTCTTATAGGAGCAGCAGCCTTATCCGCAAAGTACCACGGAGTTGACCGCGCTTCGCATATTAGGGATAAGCTTGTCGAAATGATTCATTTAAACGAAACATTATGGGCATGCGCCGTAGCTTCAAGTGCAAAAGGATTTCAACGAGAAGCAGGTAATTATGAAATGGATATGCTATTAGCAAATATAAATAAGCAAAATGTTACTCGCTTCCCGTATGAAATCGGAAGATTAGCTGAAGATCTCGCTGGAGGTATTATCTGTACGCTACCATCTCAAGCTGATTTTGATTCCACTGAAATTGGCCCTTTAATGAAGAAATATCTCGCTACTTGTGATGATGTACCAGTAGAAGACAGATATAAACTATTGAGGTTTATTGAGAATCTTTCAATGGGAGTAGCGTCCTTGAGCTATAAAACAGAATCGTTACATGGAGCTGGATCACCACAAGCCCAACGAATAATGATAGCTAGACAAGCGGACGTTGAAAACAAAATCAAATTAGTTAAAACCATCCTAGATATAGAATAATGCAACTATTTACTTCTGAATGAAACATTCCTTTTCTTTTTTATTTTAATAGTATGTTAATATTCCTTAGCTCCTTTCTATAAACTCTATAATATTTTGTGCTATGATTTCACCTTGATCTTCCTGTATAAAATGACCAGCATTATGAATCGTTATCCCGTGTTGATCCTGTGCCGTAGGTATAAGTTGACGAAAGAACTTATCAGCTCCTTTAGTAATAGGATCTTTATCAAAAAACTCATATTACCACTGATGAAAAGAAACAACAAAGGTCAGATCATTGTTACTTCTTCGAATCTTGGTATTAAAACAGCACCAAGAGCGAGTATCTATTCAGCTACAAAACATGCTGTTCAAGCCATTGTTTGGTGTCTTAGAGACGAATTGAAAGGTACTCAAGTTAAAGCTGAAACGATTAACCCTGAATCAATGGATACTCCTTGGTTTGATGGAAAAAATGTAGATCGAACTGAAATGTTGTCACCGATGGATATTGCTAAAGTAGCACGATTGATTATTCAACAAGATGCAAAAAGTAATATTGATCATATTCTAATACTGCTTGGAAAAAATTAGAAATAGAAAAATAAAGTCACTAGCAGGATGAACGATGAGTACACCAATAATTCACATATTAGGTGCGTTTATAGCTGTTCTTTTTGCAGCCAGATTACTTAAGAAGGAAATGCAAATAGAATATCTTTTATTGTTATCGTTTTCAGCAATATTACCCGATCTTATTGATAAATCCTTAACTGGAAGCAGATTTCCTTTCCATTCACTCCTCATTTCAGGATTGATTTTATTTCTTTCCAATATCACTGTTTATTACTATATGCTCAAGAATCCCTCTCTAGCTAAGAGAGTTCCTTTACTTAACACATTTATGATTTTAATTTCGATTGCAATCATGACACATCCTATAATGGATCTAGAAACTTCAGTTCCTTTATTTTACCCCATTGATATCAGGGGGTACAGACTGTATTTTCAAGTCTCTGTCCAACAATCATTGCCACCGATTTTTACAAATTTCAAATTTGGATTGGTTTTAGAACCATTTGATTATACTATGTCTTATGATCGTGAAGGGAATCTCCTAGCTACATTAGATGTCTTATTTATTCTTATAGTTGTGGTTTTAGGTCTGGTTACTCTTATAGCGAAAATAATACAATATTTCTATCATTTCGAAAAACTAAATGACTTTGGGTACCAATAATTTTGGTTGTTCATTCCTAATTAGCTAAATTATTACTGCTTATTCAAACTAGATCAATTAAAGAAATCGTAGAGTAAAGTTAATAGAAAATCAGACTGGTGAGACCTTAGAGAGACAAAGTCTCAAGGATAGGTTCGAAAAATGAAATCAATTCTGATTGTATATACGAGCCGGTTTGGGAGTACAGCTGAGATTGCTCAAGAAATTGCAGATATAATTGAGAAAAACGAGGACTCTTTTAAATTTACAATACAAGATTTACGTGATAGACCTAGTATAAATAAATTAGAGAAGTATGATGGAGTTATTGTAGGCTCAGGCATAAAATATGGAAGATGGACAAAAGAATCTTTTAACTTCCTGAAAAATAATCGTGATGTAATTAAAAAACATAAACTTCTTCTCGGTGTCTTCGTAACCTCTGGGGAGGCAGCAAATCCTAGTACCTATAAAAAAGCTAAAATTAAGTATTTGGATGATGTTTTTGCAAAAGTCG
The DNA here is from genome assembly GCA_048886525.1 of Candidatus Hodarchaeota archaeon. Taxonomy (GTDB): domain Archaea; phylum Asgardarchaeota; class Heimdallarchaeia; order Hodarchaeales; family Hodarchaeaceae; genus Hodarchaeum. The sequence continues at coordinate 11,668 of JBHLKP010000070.1, forward strand.
GATTAAATAATGGTGAAATTGTACTTGCAGAGGCTTTTGGTGGAATTTTTGATTTATCATCAAGCTCAAACTACAATTTCTTTGAGAAAAAAATGATTAAAAGGATTGCTAAATCTAAAGAAACAGGATTCATTGTCACTGATGGTAAATTAAATGATTTTAGGAATTGGCAAGCAATCCAAAATTGGGGAATAGATTTCAAGAATTTAGTAAAGTCAAGATCCTAATTTGTACAAACGGTGGATGTGTTAAGAATAATTTCAAAAAATATTTAGGTAGTAAAAATATTGTTCCAATCACATTCAATTTTTTTTGCCAGATCAATCGAAACACCCATCTTGAATATGATGACTATTTGAGCCTGAGAAGGATTCACATTAGTTTTATTAAATTCGAGTACTTTATTAATCCCATTTACTGAATACCAGCCATCATTTAGTTTTAAGAAACCTTTTATTCGGTTTGTATTTGTTATTATACTCTTCAGAAAAAGCTGAATATCTTCCAAGTCCATCATTTTCTCAGTTTTTAATGTGATTGTATGTTGTTTTTGATTTGGTGTATTTAAGCATTTACTTAAACCCTGTAAAGTGTTTTTTTGATATACATTTAATCTCGGTATTAAATCATCAAAATATAGTTTGCAATACTTTGTTTCCTTAATTGAAAGGGCTGAGTTTATAGTGGCTACTTTTTTTTTAATCTTTGATATTAGTTCATGATTAACAAGGTCAATCTTGTTTATTACTACCATAGAAGAACATTTAATCTGTCTTTCGATAATTTGAGTTACCTCAAATAATTCGAAGAAATTTTGAGAGTCAATAATACAAATATTCCCACCAAATGAAAAAATATTTCCTATTTGTCTATTTACTATTTCTAGGTCAGTTATTATTGAACTAGGATCAGCTAAACCTGAGGCTTCAATAAGGAGTATTTCTACTTCAGTTTTTGAAAATTCGATCATTGCTTCAATGAAACTTCCATGTAAACAACTACAAAAAATAGATCCATTATTAATTTCAATTAATTCAAGATCATGAGTTTGGGGAATTAATTGGCTGTCGATGCTTATTTCACCAAATTCATTCATTAAAACTCCGATGGATCGATTTTTAGTTCTAATTTGTGATAGTAGGTTCAAAAGAAAGGTTGTTTTTCCAGATCCTAGGAACCCAGTTATCAGAAATATCATTTTAGTTGATTTTAACCTTTCTAATTCCAAAAAAAAATATCACTCCAATTTTTCCTATTGATCGAAGTTACACAGAGATATGTTGTATTATTGCCTCAATTATTTGAGGAGCAACTTGAGGGGGGATATTATGGCCCATTCCTTTAATAATAAGTAACTTTGAGTTAGGAATAGCAGCTGCAGTGTCTTTTCCGCCTTCTACAGGAACAAGTGGGTCATTATCTCCATGAATAACAAGTGTTGGTATTTTTAATTCTTTTAATGCTTCTCTTCTACTTCCAGAGGCCAAGATTGCGGCTAATTGTCTTGTGGTTCCTTGAGGATAATAACATCTATCAAATACAAGAGTAGAACGATCTCTTATAAACTGTTCATCAAGAGGATAAACGGAACCATTAAGGAAGTTCCACATTTGAATGGAATGTTCAATGTTTTCAGCTCGATCGGCTGGTGGTGTCGTCATTAAGATAGTCATAGCTTCTGGTTTTGGTTGTGGTAGTTCAGGATCATTGGTTGATGACATTATTGATGTTAATGTTTTCACTCGTTTTGGATATGAAATGGCAACAGTTTGCGCAATCATACCTCCCATTGAAACTCCTACAAGATGAGCTTTCTCTAATTTTAGTTCATCTAAAAGCCCAACTGCATCCTTAGCCATGTCAAGTAATGTATATGGGACACTAAGTTCCTCCCCTTGCATGATTTTTTGAATTAAAGCCATTGGGTTTGGTACTTCTTCGTCTTCCAGCTTTGTTGATAGTCCTACGTCTCGGTTATCATAACGGATGACCCAATAACCTTTCGATGCGATCTTTTTACAAAAAATTTCATCCCATAAAATCATTTGTGAGCCTAAACCCATAATAAGAAGTATAGGGGTAAAGCGAGGATCTCCAAATGTATCATATACTATTTCAATGTTATTAACCTTAACTCTCTTTTCTTCACTCTTTAATACTTCCATCATTTTATAACAAACTCCCTTTAGTTTTATAATATGAATATTTACTTTTCAAATGACTATAGTTTCACTAAAACATTATTAATTGTATTTCATATAACTTTTTTAATTTGGTGTACTAATTCTGATTTAGATGGAATGATTGAGGAATACTTTAGTTCACCATTTATTAGGATACAAGGAAGATGATTTATCTTTAATTTTTTTGCCCGTACTATATTTTTACGATTTGTGAATTTATATTCAACAATATCTACCCTATTACCGAATTCATTCTTTGCTTCTAGAGCAGTTTTTAGCATATACCCACATGCGGCGCACACTGTCGAATCAATTGTAAATACTTCAATCAAGGGCTTAGATAAACTTTTATAATTAGGTAAATCAACATCGAGGTTTATTTCTTCTTTCTCATAATCTTCTAGTGATTGCTTTATTAGCTCAGGTTCGTGGACAGCTTGTACAACTCCAATTACATTTTCTGGGGGAACATCATATGGCATATCGCATCCTGGAGAGATAATTAGATTCTTTTTACCAAGTTTGTCTATTAGCTCCACCACATACTTCATATTATCTTGCTGAGTCCCGAATAACATGGTTGTCGTTAGTGGAATGTTTCCTCCAAGGATAATATTATGAGGAGCCAAAATTCTCTTCGCCTCGTCCATAATAATATTTTCGTCAACAAATATTGAGTCAGGTTTCGTATTACACATTGGATTAAGATTCTTAGTAGCATCTCCACATACGAAGAAACTAGAAAATGTATTTTCATCCTTAATGAAACCGAATATTTCCTTGAACGGTTCAATTAAGAATTCATTGAAGGTTTTAGGCGATATTTGCGAAACAACAGGATCTACAATAGCTACAATATCCATACCTGCTTTAATGTAGTAATCTGATATTTTGAGTGCTACATCTTTTGTATAATCTAATAGTCTATGAGCAAAATTTATTTTTGTAATTAAATCTAAATAGAAATCAGTTCCCCGTAAATGTGAAGCTAGGGTTAAAGGACCTGTTACTAATCCAAACAATGCAGTTTCATTTCCAACTTCAATTTTAAATTTCCTCATGACATCTAGAATCATTCCAAGTCTACCATCAGATTCCAGAGGAATTTTACTTGGAATTTTCAGATTATTAGCTAGCGGATGTTTATAAACTACTGGAGGTGATTTATCGCTCCATTTTAGATTGCAACCAAGTATCTCGGCTTCTATTTGAAGATCAAAAGTTATTGGTTGCCCATTAGGATGATACAACCTATTAACCTCAAGTAAACACTCAAGAAGTTTGGAACCATCTGTTAATATTTCAGTTGCAGTATAACCTTTCAGTGATGCAGCATGTATTCCAGCAAATGGTACCCAAGGCACAAAATTAGACTCTTCATGGTTAAAGACATTAATTAAAATTTCTTTTCGGTTAATTGAGAATAAATCAATTGACATTGGTAATAAACCCTTTTTCATCATTTTATGAATATCAATTGGTGGAATTAGGAAAATTAAAGTTAAATGAACATCCACTATTTCTCTCTTTTATTATTTTAGTGATACTTAGATTTTGAACTATAATAATAAAAAGAAAGTTCTTTGGAATTCAATTTTTCACCCATGTATTAAAAATCCTCATCTAATCTTACAAAATGCTAATTTTTTCTGAAAGCATTTTTCTTTTCTGATGAATTGCACCAATCACACCCTTAAAAATCCTACAAATCAATATTATTAATGCAATGGATATTCCTTCGACAGAATACTATGAAGGCGTGGAACTTAAATTCAGCGAAGTATCAATTCTCATTACTATCCAACAAATGATCGGTAAGCCAATACCTAATATTAACCATTTAAAATATGAACAGATAGGTTTCAAGTGTGAAAAGAGCAAAATTACGGAATTAAAAATTCTTAATCAGAAGCTTAATAAAATACCAAGTGAAGTCGGAGAATTAAAACATTTAAAAAGACTAAATCTCAGTAATAACCGAATTACGTTAATCCCTGAATCAATTGGTAATTTGAAAGAATTAAAATCACTTAATTTGAATAATAATAGAATCTCAAACCTTCCAGAATCTTTCAAAAACTTATTGCTATTAACGGAATTACGATTATATAATAACCAAATAACCTCGCTTCCAAAAGATATGATACCAAATCTAAGGTATTTAGATTTAAGAAAAAATAGGATAACAACTTTATCTGAAAAATTTTGCCATTTAACTAACTTAAATGACCTTAGATTAACTGAGAATAAATTATATTCATTACCTGAAAACATAGGAATATTAGAAAACCTAGAAACTTTACTATTAACTAAAAATAATCTAGAATACCTACCTGATTCTTTTTTTAATTTAAAAAGCTTACAAACATTATCTCTTGGCGAAAATAGATTCAAAACTATACCAGAAGGAATTTCGAATCTACACAATTTAAAGAAGCTCTGTTTGCATAAGAATAAAATACGATCACTGCCTTATCTGGGTAATTTAACTAAACTTTACAATTTATACCTTTTTAAAAACCCTCTTGCTAAATCATCAAGAAAACGAAGACAGATAGAAGAAATGATTCCAAACTGTGCAATTCTCTGGTAATGAGTAAATTTATCTATTTGTCTTAGTTCATTCAAGTGTACATATCATGATCTCATAAGGGGCGAAGTTCAGTTTCGCCTCGTTCCCAATTATCTCCATATTTTCAATTTCTGTTCCATCAATTTTTATTCTTGCCATTTTTTTAATTTTATCTTGTAATTGGGTATTAATTGTAATATCCTGACCTAATAAGTTGTATAATGTGACCCAAAGCTTCTTATTACGCATCCTTATAGAAGAAATTCTAATATTAGGATCGGATAATGTAATTAGTGGTTCGATAATTTCTTTTCGGGGTTCAATATCTTTAAGGACAATACTTTTAGGTATAAGCGAAAAAGTTTCCGAATAATCAACAGTTTTATGCATTGGCTCTTCTTTTGAATGTGCTATAAAACTATAGTTGAAGGTATATTTCACACCAAGTTCTTGCGCCCCAGGAGTGGCATAATACGGGCCTGCATGTTCAGGTCTTTCAGGAATTCCAGAACGTGACAACCAACCAACTGAGCGTAACAAAGTTATCGCTAAACGAGAACCACTTACTAATTCAACTTCAGGTAATCCTTTATTCATTAATGTGACCGCTGCTTGACCTTTATCGTCTTCTACTCGAATATATCGTTTTTGGGGTTGTATTCCACTTGGTTTTTCAATGTAGCTATCATCACCGACAGGATCTCCATATCTTCGGATATATCCAAAATGGGTTGATGTTAATGTGAACTTGGAGCTAAAGGGGAGATCAAAGCATATTCGAAGCCGGTGGTCCTTGGCATTATTTGTTAATTCGGTTCTAATGTCTATTCGAGGTAAATCGCGATAGAATCTGAAAAAAGTCTTAACTGGAAGCTTAACTTTTCCAATACGCTTTTCTCGTTTTGAATCAACCTCCAAAAATAATTGAACATCCATATCTTGTTTTATATCACAAAATAATGGCCCAGAAATTTCTATTGATCGATTTATATTAGTTATTTTAACATATTCAGGTTCTAACCTACCAAAGGTGTACTCATCGCCACGGTCTCCCCAATTTTCAAATTTATGTAACTCTAAATAATTTATTGCAGTAATTTTGTCAAAAAGATTAAATGTACCATTTTTATTAAATGTAACGTCAAAAAAGTCATTACTTACATGATCTTTGGATATATGAAAGCTTTTTCGGGATTTCATGGCGATGGGTTCAGATAATAGAGAGAATTTTGAAATAGCTAATTGTTTTAATGGTACTAAGGCGCCATAAGACTGTTCAAGTTCCTTAGTTACAAGAATGT
>JBHLKP010000071.1:0-17686 GCA_048886525.1 Candidatus Hodarchaeota archaeon
CGAGCCCATAGTATATCCTGATTTTTTTTAATATATTTCTTTTCAATTTTTGAGGAGGGTGTAACCCCATTTTTAGTTTCTTCAACAATATTTGAATCAGTTTCAATACGTTCTGGATATGAGATGTCTCTGAAAGACATATGGATGAGTTCTTCTTCAGTGTAACCTAACATTTCGCAAAAACTTGCATTTACTTCCTTAAATTTGAAATCTAAATCTGTTAAAGCCATTCCAATGGGAACGTTTTCAAAAATAAACCGAAATTTTACCTCACTTTCTTTAAGTTCGTGTTCCATCTTTTTTTGTTCTGTTATATCGTTCGTAATTATTCCTAAGCCATCCCCAACCTTGAAAGCACTAACAGCTAATTTGAGGTCTCCATAGATTTCTGGAGGGGATACACCGTCTTTATGAACTGGATCTCCTGTTTGTATAACCTTCAAATACTCTTTCATATTTTTTGGGTTAGTACTAAGATCTTTCATATTTTTACCAATTACATCTGCTCTCTTTGCCTCAGGAAAAAAGCTATTAAGAGCATTTTTATTCAAATCAACTAAATTTAAACTAGAATCCCAAAGAGAAAATGATTCAGTAGCTGCGTCCATAAAACCTCTTAACCTTTCTTCACTTTCGATTAAAGCTGTTTCTATCTTTTTCCTTTTTGTAATATCCGTAGTGATTAATCCTAAACCGTCCCCGACTTTAAATGCTTTAACAGAAATTACCAAGTCACCAAACATTTCATGAGGAGCTACTTCATCCGAACTATAAGGCTCTCCAGTTTTTAAAACATTGATATAATTTTTAATATCTGATGGTTTATGGCTAAATTCTAGCATGTTTCGGCCAATGACATCTTCTCTTTTCGTTTCTTTCGAAAAAAATTCCAATCCAGCTTTATTAATATCCACAATATTTAATTCAGCATCCCAAAGAGAAAAAGAATCAGTAGCAGAGTCCATAAAACCTCTTAACCTTTCTTCGCTTTCTCGTAATTGTTTTTCTATCCTCTTACTATCTGAGATATCCCTAATTATTGTTATAACTTGAATAACTTCACCTTTACGTTGGATAGGAATTTTTCGAGTTTCTGTAAAATAGGTAGTTTCACCAATTTCAGTAGCCTCTACTGTTACTAAAGGTCTTTTCGATTTAAAAATAGAATTGTACTCCTCTATAACCTTATCTTGTTTAAGAAAAGGAAAAGCCTCTTCAATTTTTTTTCCTTTTATATTGGAATTAATACTAGGTATTTTTAATTTATCTAGCCAACTGGTAAACGCTGGATTTACTAAAATAATGGTGAAATCTCTATCAATTACGTGAATCGGATCTCCAAAAGAATCAATGATGTCTCTATATTGCTGTTCCGAAGCCCGAATTGCCTCTTCAGCTTGTTTTCGGTGGGTGATATCACGAGCAACTCCTAAAAATCCCACTACTTGCCCATCAATAATATGTGGAGTGCTTTTTGACTCAATAGTTAAGTATTCTCCAGAAAATGTTCTCACACGGGTTTCATAGGAAGTGGGTTTTTTATCCGAGACAACTAAAGCGAACTTTTCAACAACAGATTTAATATCATCAGGGTGTACAAATTCGGTAAAATGCCTACCCAGGCATACTTCTCGGGGCCAACCAGTAATACTCTCAAATTCACGAGTAACTAATTTAATGACTCCTTTAGGCGAAAGAATGAAAATTATGTCACGAATATTTTCAAAAATGTAATCATAATGTTCTTCAAAAGAAATAAGAGGTTCCATCCGTCCATCATCCTCTGATATCTTATTTCATAAGATAATGATGCTAGAATTTAAGAGCTGTTAACAAATATTAGTTTAGTGAAAGGAAAATTTCCATGAAAAGTAGAAAAGGTATGAGGGGGGAGGGAGGGAATGCCGCGAATTAAAGAAAAGAAGTTTTCCATTCCGCGAACATTCCATGTTAACAATATTTTCCCATCCTATAAGGTTATAGAAAAAAATATGGCAATTATGGCAATCATTCTTCGATGACAATGCTTTATTTTTATGATCATGTCTTAGAAGTAATTCTTGATTGAAGTATTTGAGAAGGAGATTACCTTTAAATTCAAAAACACATGTGTATTTCGCGGAAACTGGCTGATTTATCAAATTTGAGATGAACGCAATTTACTTTTTGATTTAAAACACCTTAAAAGATTATTTATGACTGATGATGTTGAAACTATAGTTCTCATCTGTGATTATACTGCCTTAGAAACTGGTGAAAGAATTGACTCAAGAAATTAAAATTCGAATTAAAGGTCTAACGAAGTATTACGGCTCCACTCGTGGTATAGAGGATTTAGATCTCGAGGTTCGAACTGGCGAAATATTTGGCTTCCTTGGTCCTAATGGAGCTGGAAAAACGACTACTATTCGCTGTATGATGAATACACTCTTACCCACTAAAGGAGAAATAAGGATTTCTGATGAATTAGTGTCACGGGGAAATCCGAGTTTACGTAAGAAAATAGGTTATATCCCTGGCGAATTAGCGTTACCAGAATATTATACAGCTAACGAATTCTTAAATTATATAGAAGCTATGCGCGCTAAACCAGCAATACGGCGTCAGGAAATCATAGATCGATTTGATCTTAATTCTAATCTTAATAAGAAAATCGGTGAACTATCTAAAGGGAATAAGCAGAAAATTGGTATCGTTGCAGCATTTATGAACGATCCAGAAATATTAATCATGGATGAACCAACAGCTGGGTTAGATCCATTACTTCAACAAGTAGTTTTCAAGCTTCTTTTAGAATCGAAGAATGAAGGAAAAACACTTTTCATGAGTTCTCATAATCTAGAAGAAGTTCAACGGGTTTGTGACCGAGTTGGGATAGTCAAAAATGGCTTTCTTATTAGTATTGAGGACATAGATAGCCTTAATAAGGATGTTCCTCGTATTTTGGAAGCACGTCTTCGAAATCCAGATGAATCTCGCCTTATTGAATTTGGTGATCGGCTTCTAGAATTTAGAAAACATGATAATTTCGTTAGATTGTTAATTAGGATGGAGGACTCGATTAAAGAGAACATAGGATCTCTGCTAGCTATGGATCCTGAGGAACTTGTTTATCCACCTGCGAGTCTCGAAGAGTTTTTTTTGCAGTTCTACGAAGGGAAAACGTAGGTGAGTATGGAATGATAGTTCAATTCACAGTTAAGCGCTATTGGCTCGATTTGAAAAGGCATAGGACTTTCGCTTTGTTAGCAGCTATACTTTTTGCGGTAATTGTGGCGGTATTTGGTATAATCTACCCTGGTCCAGAATTCTTCGGTACCTTTTTCGAAATACCTTTTGTTCAAGCACTTTTTGGATCTATACCTGATGTTGATAATCCTGGTCTACTCTTCTGGTTTCTATTACTTTTTTCTTTATTCGCCAATATTATCTACCCTGTAATAGGAATCTTTTTTGGTGCTCGGATATTGCCATGGGGGGAAAGAGATGGAAAAGAAATTATTTTTAGTACTGAAAAGTCACCACTCATATATTTCTTGGAGAACCTATTGCTTGTTATTGTTTTAATTCCACTTGTCGTGTTACCTGCATATCTCGTCGGAGTAGGATTTCTGTTATCAGGCGGAGGCGGCGTGTCTTCTTTTACGATAGCATTTATCCTTCCATTTTTTTTTGCATTCGTTGTAACAATGGTGACGAGTTTAGGTTGTGCAATTTCGTCTTCCACAAGGAATGGTTATGCTTTAGGTGGACTTTTCTTCATAGTTTCATTTACCTTGGATTTACTTCAACAAGAAATCGATTTCGTGAAAGATTTCAACCTAATGACACAAATTAGCGCTATTGAACACGCCTTAGATGGAACATGGAATGAAGAATTCATCCTCAGATGCCTTTTTCTAGTGATACTTCTCATAGTCTTGACAATTTTCTTTTTATACCGAATTGATCACATTAAAACACGCTTAGCTTATCAAGAAACTGTTGAAGAAGAAAATCAGAATGTAGTACAGAAAATATTGGCTAAATTTTCTTTCATTCGTAAATTCGTACGATCGCCTATTGAATTGATTCTTTCACGAACAGGTTGGAACTATCCTGCTTTTCGAGATCAACTCCAGTCCTCAGCTGGATTATTCCTGATTTATGTCGTCATAACGAGTATGCTACTAGCGCTTGTAGTTATTGTATATCCTGGAGATGTAGCTATGGCGGTTGTGCTCTCTGATTTGGATATCGTATTTGAATCTCCTATCATAGCAGCTTTTCTGTTTGGACATAGTTTGACTCCAACTTTGGAAGGATTCTTAATGTACAAAATCTTGGCATTTCATTGGGTTTTCTACGGTCCGTTTCTCTTCATTGCGACCTACGCTATTATTATGCGTGATTCTAATGCTGGATATGACGAAATCACTTGGTCTATGCCTCGAACTCGTACTTGGATTACTTTTGGAAGAACAATTGCAGCTCTCGTGTATCTCTGGATTATATTTCTAGCCAATTTTGTGATTCTTTACGTTAGTCAAATTTTCCTTGGAATATATACAGATGTTATGTTATCAGACTTTGGAGCTACTTTTTTAACCTTTATCTTTCTTGCAATTGGGTACAGTCTCTTTCTCGTTCTCTTCGTGGCGTTAGCTTCCATTCCACGCCCTAAATACCTTTCGGTAGCACTTCTTAGCGTTTTTCTCACAGCAATTTTCATACCAATAATTGCATTCCTGAATGAAGATTTATCATGGTTACTCTACCTTAGCCCATTTTATTATTTTGATGTAGCAGGAATTTTTATGCAAGATATTCTCTTTGAGAAAGTTATTCCAGAAATAATTGTTTTTGGAACGATAATTATCACATTCTTCTTTGCTGTTACCACTAGGTGGATCCCGACAAGGGATATCACCTAAATTACTTAATCTAAGTCATTTTTAGAGCTTTAGTGGTCTATTCACTAATACTGAAAAGTCTTCAATGACATATTATAATTGTTAAAGCTAGCTTTTATTGAGAAGAGCAGTTTGAGTTCCTATTTTTCGATATTCTGGTAAAATTATTAGATAAATTATCCATCCTTTCACAAGATTGTGTAGATCTAAACAGGCATACCCAATTAACCGTTTTTTAAAAATTGCACCAAGAATTAATGAAAGATCTGAGTCAAATTCTTTTCAACGTAATCTAACAATTTTATTTCGTATTTTGATCCATAAACCTTCAATGCCGTCTGAAAGGTATTCCAAATCTCCATATGCCGATTGATAGATCTGTGAATGGATATTACAGAGTAAAAAGAGATTTTTGCTTAACGTTTTCCTATAAGAAGAAATAATGATAATCCAAGAAATTATAATTAGTTCATTCAAAATTCAGTTCTCCATATATTACTATGGTTTACATATCTGTTGAAAAAATAGGATCTTTTCTTTATTTATTTTTGATACCATAAATCCGCTCAATGGGGGCATCTTCATGCAGATTGATTGTGGGAACAGATGCAAGCTGTTGGAGAAGGTTTTCAACTTGGTTTTTACGGCTTCCCTTACCTATGTAAGTAGAGATCAATACACTAGAAAGCAAAACAATCATCAGAATACCAAAAAAAGGATTAACAAAAGTCACAAGAAAACTTAATGGGAAACAGAAAATCAAAACAAAAACAATCGCAATTTTATATGGGATGGAATGATAAAAATGAGAATAAACTTCAATTTGTTCTGTGTTAGTAGCTGAAGATTCAAATCCCAGAAGAAGAGAAGCTTGAGAAGTCCAAGATCCTCCTATAGGGTAAATATCAATAATATGGATTCCTTTTCTATCTTTTCGTAATTTCCAAGTAGAATAATTAGATACATATGTATAAATCTTCTCAAATATCTCAGGAGGAGGATCAATTTTAGAAGAAGGCACTCTATTCACATCAATAGCAATTATTAGTCGTTTGAGTATTTTCTTAGAAATCAAGAGTGTATCTATTTATCAGATTTAAATAATCTTGTTTTATGGAATAATAAAAATTCAATAATATCATGTTAATAAGAAATAACCTTCTGTTCTAATCATTTCTTCTGCTTTTTTATTATCTTCTATTGAATTTTTAGGATTCTCAGGAGCTATTACATTAATAAATGTCTAGCAAATTTATATTATAAGAAATATTTTATGACATTTTATATTAGATATATGTTAAAACCTTTATCTCAACAGTAATTATTATTAAGATGATAGAGATGGATATTTTTAATAAAGTAATCAAAGAATCAATGATCGGTGATTTAACTCACTCTTGCGTTTTAGAAGCTTTAAAGGGGCTAACCCATGATCAAGCTATTGAAAAACCTATTGCAAATTCCCAATCTACCTATGAAATTCTTTATCACATGTTTGTCTGGCAAGATATTTTCTTAAAAAATATTAAAGATGAACCGGCTGATTGGGAGGAAGCTAATAAATCTGCTAATATACAATTAACTAAAAAAGCAAAGGAATATCTAACTGAAAAAACGTGGGAACAGCTAGTAGATGATTTTAAGTGTGATTTTAATGAAGCTAATGCACTTCTTGATACAATCGATCTGAATAAGCCCATGAAAACCTTTGAGAACAAACCTACCCTGAAAATGTATTGTATATTAAATCAGCATAATTCCTATCACATGGGACAAATTATTAAGAACCGCGTCGCTCAAGAAACGTGGCCTTTAAAGGAATTCGAGCAAATTATTGAATAATCATTTCTCACCAGTCTTATTAAGTTTTGGTTAGACTGTAGACCCAGTTTAAAGCTTTTTAAGGGAGCGAATAATAAGTAAGGAATATGTAACATCTGGATTCTATTCGCAAAAGAAAAATGTTGTAGAGGAGATAGAATAGCAGAGATCATTCTAGTTTGAGATTAGTTGTCTTTTTCTATCTAGCTCTTTTTTGTCTTTCAAGCTGGCTCTGATACAGTTCTTTTACAGTTTCAATTGTATCTACATCTTCAACTGTTTTATCGTATCTAATTCTTTTAATTCTTGCAAATCGAAGCGCTAAACCAGATGTATACCTATTAGACTCTTGAATATTATCAAATTCAACCTCAACAATTATTTTTGGTTCAACACGGATAAATCGTTCTTCTGATATTTTCAATTCTTGTAATTTTTGTGTTAATTCGGTAAATTCTCTATCTGTTAAACCTTTGAACGTTTTCCCTATTATAGCATATCTATTATCAGCTTTTGCTGCTAGGTGATAATTTGATAACCATCCAGTCCTTCTACCATGGCCCCATTCTGCAGCTATGATTACTAGGTCTAAAGTAGGTAAGGTTACCTTTAATTTCAACCATCCTTTCCCTCTTTTCCCTGCTAGATAAATGGATTGTGGATCTTTTAGCATTAATCCCTCGCTACCATCATCAATTGCCTTCTCTTTTAGCTCTTGAATATCATCTTTAGACCTTAAAGACTTATAGGGCATAATTCTTGTATGTGCGGTTTCTATTAAATGAGAAATATTAGAAATCCTCTCTTTTCTTTCTATCAAGGGTACATTTATTAAAGATTCATCTTTCAGAAGTAATATATCAAAAACGTAGTAATAAGTCGGAAGTCTTGAGCTAGAATCTTCTACTTCTTTTTTACGTAATATTCTTGTTAACAAATCTTGAAAGAAAACAGGCTTTCCCCCTACCAACGCTACAATTTCTCCATCTAAAATACAAGGAGCTAGTGATTTTCTTGTTTCGCTTGATAGAGAATTTATTATCTCTGGGAAAGCAAGTGTAACATCTTCTAAATTTCGTGAATAAATTTTACAATGTTCAGTACTAATGTGCAGTTGTGCTCTAAATCCGTCCATCTTATATTCAGTTATTAATTCTTTATATGTTTCTAACGCATCTTCAGCTGACTCAGTTTTTGTTGCTAACATCGATTTAAGGGGATTGAATAAAATAGGTTTAATAGATAATAAATCCGTTTCCTCTTTTGCTAATTTTGCTACCTCACCTATATCACTTAAAATCATGTAGGCATATCTAACATCTTTTCCATCTCTATCGAAAGCAAAACTAATTGTGTCCACCAACAAGCCCTCTCTAAACCCTGTCCTTGTATCAGAGGTTATTATTCTAGCAATATATTTCCCTTCTATTGGAGAAACATCTTGTAACAAGGTATAGAGTTTGTTTTTCTTTTCTTTAATGGATCCTTTCCCAGTGAAAGATGCAATTTCAATAAAGAACGAATTTAATTTATTTATTGACAGTAATTTCTTTTTTTGATTTTGTTTAGAAGAAAAATAAGAATCTAGTTTTTTTGTAGTTTTTTTCTTTGTTGTAAGAGCAAACTCAACTAAGCTTCCTAGATCAGCAAATTCCTTATATTTTGCTTGTAAATCAGATTTTGATTTATTTGTAAGGGAATTAATTACAGACATTAATGAACTCCAACCAAATTGAATTTTAAGTTCAGAATTAATAGAAAAGGGCCTTCCTGCTGAATAATAACAAACATATTGGAGTTCTTCTGAAGATAATTTCTTCAAGAAATTAGCAAATATTCTAATTTTCTCTTTTTTCTTTGATGTAGACTGTACTTGTTCCATAGTTTTGCAAAAAGTAATAAAGTACATTATTCTAGTACTAAAACTATTTCTTAAAAATAATTCATGTTAGTGGTAATTGCTAGAATTTTCGCAAAATTAAGTACTATTCCTTATACCTCCATCCCTTTGGTGATATGACCAACCTCTTCTGAACACAAAGAAATCTGATTTCAATCACGAGGTAAAAAAAGCCAATAAATGAAAAAATTCTCAGCATTATAAATAACAACGGATCATTTGAACAATAATATTGATTATTAATCCATATTGACTTCGTCAAATATTTTATGACATAATAATCAGTCTGAATCAATTTTTCAGATACTTTTTATTATTATTGCATTAATCTCATTCTTAAAAAGGAATAATGCCATTTTATAACATTTGTTAGATAACTTTAAATGCAGTAACAAAAGGAAAAAGAGATGTTTCTATTCTAAAATTCAATTCACTTAAGCTTAGTATATTCATTTTCTGTATTACTTTACTTTCCTTAAGTTAAGCACTAGTAGGAAGTAAATGCAACACTAATCTGACATTTATTGAACATACTGTCTCAAGGGATTGTGATGGGGCTTTTTTCTACAAATCCTAATTAGTTAAAGCTTCAAGATTTTTTGCTTTCTATCTTTTCAACAATTCCTTGCGGTAAGTGTAAAGCAAATTTACATACTTGATCTCCCATAAGAACGGATTCTAAGAGCTCCACTTTTACAGGTTGTTCTAGGATGGCTTCCCAATAATTTTTGTAATATCCCCCACTACAATTACAAAAAATAGGATTAACTGGTTGATCTTCTTCTTTCAAGGCTTCACGAACCCAAGGGCAGTGACAATAATAGTAATGCTTTTTTCTTTCATCAGTTTCATTGAGATATTGCTTTGTCATATAAGGAACTTTCGTTATGATAACTTTATTTCCTTCACGGAGTCCAGCTTCTGTCATCCGATTACTTTTTATATACTCAAGCACTTTCTCATCGATTTCTTGAGTATACCAAAGCTTTCCTTCTTCTAAATGCTTCTTTAATCTTTTAATTAAATCTTGATGCTTAAATTCTAAAAATTGGTCTATATTATTCATTTCTATAAATTTATTTCTCCCTGCTTTATAAGATTCTGTATATTTATCTCTCAATCCATCTGCTAGGAACGCTACGCACTTAGAATGGTCAACTCTATCAAGAAATCTCTCAAGTAAGTGTTTAGTAATCTTGGGCCTTTTATTAGGATGGAGACCTAGAGGTGGAATCTCTATGTCGAAAATTGCGTCTCTAATTTCTTCTCCAAATTCAGTTGATAATCGTTTTGAGAAATTCGTTATGACTTCGCTACCATCGAGAATTTCCATACAAGCAATTATTATATTATTATTCGTCATAAAATGACCATATCGGAGAAGATAAACATAATTGTCGTATGAATTCTTCTTATTTTTTATTAAATACTCTGAAAAATTATGAACATCATCATAGGTTGATTTTTCAGTTGAACTTTGTTTTCTAGAAACAAATTCATCAAATTCTCTTAGGATTTCAATAGCACTACCGATTTTATCCTCATCTAGATTTTGTTTGTGTAAATACTCTTTGAAACCATTGAATTTCATAAAAAAACCAACAAAATTATCCAAATTATGGTCGTTATTTTTCCTAATTACTTTTTGATCAAATTCATATTAGTTCTTAGATAGTTTTAGGGCTATATCCATAAAGAGATGCTTTTGCGCTTAAACGATAATTACTTTCTCTCAAATCTTGTAAATTAGTTTTCTTTTCTACGAGTGCATGTGTACGGAGTTGTCGAAGAGCGTATTGAATTGTACGTACAGAATAAGGTAGCTCTTCTCTAATTGCTTTGACTGTAAGGGGAGTTTTTTCATTATATAAAAGATTTAGAGTTGCTATGGCACTTTTAGAAAGCTTAATTTTTACGTACTTGTTACTAATTGGAGATAAGTAAGCCATTCTAATCATCATTTCCTTTTTTTTTACCAATATATGTGACTGACAAATTAATGTCAATTAATGTCATTCGTTCCCATACATATATATTAATGTGTCGCTCATGGTAAAACATTATAAGACCTATATGAATCTAGGAACTATTGAGTTTAGAATCTCTGAAACCTCCCTAAGAAGGGTTGAATATGACTAATAAAGATATGAATAGTATCCAAAACAAAGATTATCAAGATTTCATAAACTATGATCCTCAATCGCTTAAACACTTAACAGCAGACCAACAGGATTTAGCAGATATGCATCTGCTCATAATTAGGAACCTAAGAAATCAACATTTGACTGCAAAAGAAATTCACAATCTTTACTTTGATAAGAAAAGAAAAAAGTATAGCAAAACAATCAAAACAATCTATCGATATTTAGAAAAATTAGAGGATGCTGATATTGTAGCTGTTGCTGGACATCGGATAACAAAAGGTAGTAGAGTAGCAGAAAAATTATATACTAGAACAGCCAAAGTTTTCATCCGTGAGTCGTCTGAAGAAGAAATGTGTAAAGAAAGGATGGATGAATATACCCAAATTTTACTTAAATTCATCAGGATATTATTTAAAGTAGAAGATTCAAATCTAAACTTATTTAAAGACGTTTTTTCTCAATTTTTTGATTATTTACCAAATGTAACTACTGAACTGCTAAATTCAATTGCAAATGATGAACAAATAACAGATTATTTCGCAAAAACTGAAATAAGAAGTGTAAATTATATTTTAGATCTTTCTGCGATCTTTGGAACTCTTATCCGTCATCCTGAGCTCTTGGAGCAGATAAAGAACTTAGTGGATTAAAATCTCATTTCTACTTGCGGAATGACAAATTCAATTGCCGTTTTTAGTGCCGAATTAAAGAATTTATAAAACTCCTTGACTTTAGAAACTTATTTTTTCTTTTTTATGAAGTAAAAACTGGTTTTATTTTAGCTGATTAAGAGAGGGGGAATAATTTCACATTATTTTATTGATTACTACATTTTTTCTGAAGTATTATAGATTGAATAGTAATTAGGAAGGATAATATCTATAAAGAAAGTTTCAGTTGATAATGAAATATTAAAATAGCGTTTATTGTAATGCAAATTTTGAATATCATGAAATTAAAGGATCTACTAAAACGTAATGATATCCCAAAAAGAATGAAATCTCTATTACGGGAGGTGATCGAAAGTCAAAAGGAACAGAATAAAAAAGTCGATGAGCTGCTTAAAGAAAAGGAGTTAACTGATAAGACAATCGACAGCTTATTAGACACTTATTTCATATTTAATGTTGAAGATGGAAAACCACTTAAATGGAACAAAGCTTTTAATGAAATTTCAGGTTATACTGATGAAGAAATTCAATTTATGAAGCCAAATGACTTTTATCCAGAAGAAGATCAACAAAATATGAGGGAAGCTACCCAAGAAGTACTTGCCAAAGGATACGGAATTTTAAGAGCGTCACTCATCACAAAAAATGGCGATTTGATACCTTATGAGTATATGGGGGTTCTTTTAAAAAACTATAAAGGAAAGCCGAATAGTATTTGTGCTATTGGACGAGATCTCTCTGAGCGTAAAGATGCTGAAAAAGCTTTACAAGAAAGCAAAGAAAAACTTAGCTGGCTTGCAGAGGCTTCATATGATTATCTTATGATGCTTGATTTGGATCTTAATGTTCAATTCATTAATCGAGCAGAAGAAGGTCTCACTAAAGAAGATATTTTAGGAAAACCCCTTTATAATTTCGTTGAAGAACCTCATAAATCCTACGTTAAATCTTCTCTTAACCAAGCAATCAAAGAAAAAGAACCTATTTATTACTATACAGAATATTCAAGGCCTGATAATGCTATAATATATTTTGAATCAATCGCATCACCTATAATACGTGATAATCAAGTGATCGGCCTTACTGTTACTAGTAGAGACATTACAAAACGTAAAAAAGCCGAAAAATCAGTAGACTTCCTACATACTATTTTGAAGCATGATTTGCGAAATAAACTTCAAGTAATTCGAGGTTATTTATCTTTATTAAAGGAATCAGATATTTCTGAAAAGGAAAAAGAAAACATTTATATTGCACTTAACGCATCTATTGAGGGTGGAGCTCTAATTGATAAGATAGATACCCTGAAAGAGACGGATCAGGCAATCTTAGAAAAATTAAAACAAATTTCTCTTATATCAGTAATTAACGATGTTATAACCGAGTATAATGCACAAAGCACGAAACTTGGTTTAAAAATCGGTTTGAACAAAAATGAGGCCAAATACACTATTTGGGGAGGAACTCTCGTCAGGGAAATATTTAGTAATCTGATAGAAAATGCATTGACACATTCTAAAGGTAGTCTGATTGAAATCTCAGTAGAAGAATTAAATGGCCAGATAAGTGTTAGTGTAGAAGATAATGGAGTAGGAATACCTGAAAACCTCAAGAATGTTCTGTTTGAAAGAGGCGTTCGAGGTGAAACATCTAAAGGTTCAGGATTAGGTTTATATTTAGTTAAAACGATAATTGAAGCCTATAATGGAAGTATAAATGTAGAAGATTCAGATTTAGGTGGTGTTAGGTTCAACATTGTTTTTAATAAAGTTTGAATATCCTTTCATGAATTTCGATCAATAGAAATCTTACGCATAGTTATAAAGAAGAGAATTGTTGATATAGAAAACACAAAAGCCCACAATATGACATGAAAATCAATCCCTGTTTCAAAAATTGTCTGCATATTGAATCTTCCCAAAATATCTGTCCACCAGTATGAGAAATTGAATATGTCCATAACCACGTGAGCGATCATACCAGGTATAAGAGAACCAGATTTATAGGCAAGAATTCCCAACAACAAACTTAATGCAAAGATTTGAAAAAGAAGGTGTGGAAGCCAAGCCTGATGGAGATGTAAAACGATGAACATTATTGAAACAATCGTTATTCCTATTTTTGGATCATAACGTTCCTCTAAAGGTACCTGCATGTATCCACGAAAACCTGTCTCCTCAAAAATACCCGCTACAAGCGAAGAAATGATAACGAACAGCCAAGCTAGCCATAACGGAAGATGATCTACATTATACGCTGAAGTAAAAGTTTCTGCAGGGAAATCAACCAATCGGAACGTTATCACGAAAGAGGACTGAGCTAAAACCACAAATAGTGCTGCAGCTACCAATCCCCACTTCCAAACGTTCGGGGGCAATTTTACAGATCGAAAACTATTGCTTCTAGCTTTCGCGGTAACCTTCGGCCACCAACTTCCACTGAAATACTTCCAGTATACCCAAAAAACACCAATCATAATTAAAATTGATATGGGAGCTGGAATAAGGGTTCCTATCACTGGCCAAGAAGTGGTACCTATCGTACTAACGAATATTCCAACTAGTATGGCTCTTAATGCTAAAGGTATTGCATTCCAATGCCTGTTAACTACATTATCAAATGTATTTTCCGACATATTTTTACCAACCGAAATTATTTTCCATTTCATCATCTTATTTAGGTCATTTTTCTCATTCATTAATTTATACAGCTTAAATAAAAGAAAGAGGTTATTTTTGTTTTACTACGATTGTTTCTGCTAAAATATCTAGTCCTCTTTGCTTCCTAGCTTTTTCTGGATCCTGCTTCTCCAATACTATACCAAGAATAATATCAAAAAGTAGAAACTCGGTCCCAACAAAGATTTTAGTAAGGTTACGGATAATAGCTTGTTGCCAAGAGATTCTAATTCCTGATTCATCAACAACCATCAATCCAAATATTTTTTTACCAATCGTCGCTGAAAAATAACGTTCAAGAACGACATTATAACAGAGGAGAAATAAACCAGAAGAAGCTGTAAGAAACATTAAAAATCCAAAGAAGATCAAGAATTCAAAAACAGTAAATTCTGGATCAAAAGAAGCAATTCCTTCAATAAATGCTTCTTCCAAAAGTTGGGCTATTTCCTCAACGGACATAAACATTGATAAGAGAAAGAAAAATCCTGTTAAGAAATAAATAACAATGATGGTAAACTGGATAGTGATATCAATACCAAATGCAATAATTCGCCTACTCCAATCCGCACGTTCAGTTCCCCAATCCTGGCTTAAACTTAAATTCTTTGCAACATCCTGCGGGGTTCCAAAGACAGCTGATGGAGTTTTTGCTCCAGAATCCTTCATTGTAGCTTCAAGATCTAAACGTAATTCTTCTAATACCTCTTCCTTTTTAGCTTTTGGATAGGGTAAAAGTCGATCGATTTGTTCTATATAATGAATTATGGTATTTCTCATATTATTTTCACCATTATATTTCAAGATGCTTAGTAAGAACTTCAATAAATTCTTCTAATGATTTTTTCAGGGAAATTAAGAATTCTTCTCCGTTTGAAGTCATAGAATAGACTGTTCGAAACTGTGGGCTTTTGTCACTAGTTTTTGATGGTTTAACCTCCTTACGCTTCTCAATTAATCCTTCATCTACAAGATTCTTAAGAATAGGATAAATATTAGAAACAACAATAGAAATTTTACCTTCAGTATTTTCAGTGATTTCTCGAGCCAAATTATATGGATAATTTGGTTTATTATTAAGCGTTAACAAAATAATTGGTTTAGAGAAACCTTTTTTGAATTCAATTTCCCATTTTTGAAGTAGATCTGATTGGATCATTTCCTTCAACTCAGGTGTATATTATATATTAACTCTATATATAGTTTGCTATTATGGCACTCTAGCATTAAATCAATGTTAATAAATAGAGGTAAAAAGAAATACTTAGAAAGATATTATTACACAGAAGTTACTTAAATTTAATAAGACTAGCTAGAATAAACGTAGGAAAGTCCTCCCTAGATTTTAGGGTATATTGTATGAAAAATTTAAATATTTTAGATTTTTTTCTCTCTTGTTTATTATTGCATTGCAATTCAGATTAGAAATATGGAAATCATTTCATCTTGGCATCTATTTTTTACTAGGTTCGAAATAGTCTCTTAATGCAAATGGTAATCCATGTCCAGGATATACTATATCAATCTCAAATTGTTTTAATTTTTCAATACTAGCGTCTAAATCATCCTTCATATCAATCAGAGACGATTTATTAGGTTTTTTAAAATTCATAAACAGATCACCAGAGAACAATTTCCCACTTGTTGTCAATATTCCAATAGATCCTTTTGAATGTCCCGGAAGATGAAGCACTTTGGCGTTTAAGCCATAAGATGTGAGAATATCCCCATCCTCTAATTGAATATCAGGGCTAAACTTCTCAAATTTGCCTGTCCTATAAGCCATCAATATAATTTTCATGATAATTCGTGTAATTATGTTTCTTCCTTTCCTATTCCAGAGCATATCCCCCCGTTTAACCGCTTCGGTATCTTCTTCATGCATAGCAATCGGGGAATCATATTTACTAGATATATAAGCGGCATTACCAGTATGATCGAAATCCTGATGAGTAAGAATAATTAACTGGAGTTCTCCAGGCTTACACCCTGCATTATCAAGTTCTTTTTCAAGATCCTTTCGTTTTCGGCGAAATCCAGTATCAATGAGAACATAGCCCTTCTCAGTTTTTATAAGGTAACAATTTACAATACCTAATTTTATTAGAATTATGGGGTCTTTTTTTCTGATTTCAGTTTCTATTTTTTCTTTAGGTATCAATGATTTTTACATCTCCTGTATTTATAATTGTACCTATTTCTTCAGCCCAATTACGAATGACATCCCAGTCTCGATTATCGCCTAGATGACTGTGTTGACCAACATAACGTCCCCCTAAGGCTTTTCGAGATGTAAATCGAAGATTGTACTTATCTAGAGTGTTATCGATCCATTTTTTCTGAAGTTTTTCATATTTTTCAAGATCATTTTTTTGATAGGCCTCCCCAGCTCCTCCTGAGGAAACAAACACAAATAATTTTTTCCTTGGAAGGATATCTTTGTTCTTTTTAAGGAAATTTTTACCTTCTTTCGCCCATCGAAATTTAGCCACACTGACTCCAAGGATAACATTTTCATAACAACTAATATCTGGATTTTTAGTTTTTTTGTCTTTTAAATTGACCAGATCTACCTTTATCTTAAATTTTTCTTGCAATACTCTTACAATCTCTTTTGCTGTTTCTGTAGTTGCTCCCCATCGAGTAGCATATACTAAAACGGTTTTATTCATACTTAATTACCTTATTCACATAAATTGCGCCTAAGTTACATCAATGTTAAAATAAAGATTCCAAGTCCTATAGAAAAAAATCCACCCTCACATACAAGAACTCCCATTTTAGTACTCATTAATCCAAGTCCTACTTTCGGTGACCCACCGAAGGGGTGTAAAAGCTTTCCAGTGTCTTTAGGAAACGTATAAGTCATTGGGGAGACAATAAAGTCTATTATCCAGTGACTAAGCACAAGAAAACCTATTATTAAACATAATTGGACCTTGGAAGTAAAAAGAATTGCAACCAGCATAGCAAATCCTGACCAGATTAAAGCCATGAATAAACTGTGAGACCATGGAGCTTCTGTTTCCCGATCTTGTTTAGGCATTTCTTCAAGGCCTGCAAACATAAAAACAAAGAACAGGATGTCAATAAGATATGAGCATGCTATCAAAATTACTACTGGGACATCTGGGGCAATTATAATGAACGCTAATCCGATTCCTAAGTGTGCGATTCCAGCCAATTTAATTACCTCATTTTAGTTTGATAACAATTGTTTCTGCTAAGATATCTAAACCCCGTTGATTTCTTGTCTTTTCTGGGTTTAATTTCCCCAAGATCATCCCAAGTACTATATCAAAAGGTAGAATCTCTTCTGATATTAGTATTTTTGATAAATTTCTAATTATTGCTTGTTTCCAATTTATTGCAACCCCTGTTTGATCAACTACTCCCAATTTCAAGATTTTTTTCCCTATTGTCGCTCCAAAATAATACTCTAGAACTGCATTATAACCAATAAGAATAATTACTGTAGTAATTGTTAGAAAGGATATAAAAAGTAACAGTAGAAGTCCTTGAGCAGAAAAATAATTCAGAGTAGATGTACCTTTTTCCCAATTGGAGAATTCTTGCATTA
>JBHLKP010000072.1:0-17429 GCA_048886525.1 Candidatus Hodarchaeota archaeon
TGATCTAATTTTGTTGAAAGTTGGGTAGCATCAACAGAATTTCGCAACCAACGTTGTAGTGAAATAAACGGGTCTTGTTCTGTACTTGTCCCAAGGTAAGTTTGCTCTAACTGAACTTTCTCAAGTTTTTCATTATTCTTTAATATATAAGCTTCTGTTTCCTTTGTATTGAATGTAAAAATTTCTTGGGAATTATTTATGCCATTCACTATAGGTTCGTATTTCTTACACTTTTTCTCATCATTACTAGTACAAATTAATTGATCACATTTTCCATTTTCTTTTTTCTTAAAACGACAAGGTCGACGTGCAGAGAGTTTAATCACCCAATCTCCTTCAAAAAAGCAACTATTATCAGCTTCATATAAGTTACATGTCCTACACATCGTTAAAGGAACAATTCCTGATGGTTGAAGTTTGTACTGCCGTATTTGAGAGGGATACATACTGGTAACATCGACATGTACTCCTCTAAGCTGAGTTTTTTCTTCCAAAGCTAATAATTCATCTATTCTACTAAGAATATCTTCTGTAACTTCTTCAACACCCTCAGTATGAATATGAGATGATTCCTCTAGTATTCTACGAATATTTTCCATTGTTTCTTCGAATTCTTGCCGAGGAACCCCATTTTTTAATAACTCCGTCTCGAGATTCTTCAAAAAGGTTACAGGGTCACCTGAATACTCTAGTTTTATCCCTTCTAAAGTTTTGATCAAACGTTTTTCAAATTCTTCTTTGATTATTTTTCTGGTTAACGAATTGCTTTCCTTCTTGATAACTGTTCGAATAGTTTCCTTTAGTCCGTTAAGTGCAATCTTATTTGGTTTATAATCATAATAGATATCGCTTCGAAATATCCCTGATCTTCTGGCCTCAACTAGACCACCGGTATATGCTAGCGAGTCGATACTAATTTTGTTTGAAAAAGAAGAGATATCAGGAGTTTTAATTTTTTTCTTTCCTACGATTCCATGTTTATGATCTTCTGCATCAATTAATAGATCATCTAAAGAACCAGCACGTCGTGATAACAATTCTGAGGCTGGGACAGGAAACATTTGGCCCATTGATAGGAAAAATTCCAAAACGATTTCTTTAACATATTTCCATGTTATATAACCATCACAACCAGAATAAGCAACTGCTTCTTCAGGTTCTTCATTGATTGCAAATAGAGCCTCTCGCCCAATAGGGATAATCTTTAGTTTCTTCTCTACACTTGGTTTCAGTGCAAGATCTTTCTTTGGTAGATAGCTGTATTTTTCATTGAATAACCAAGCATCTAAATGAATAATCCCAGCGCCTTCAACGTAATCAAGATTAGCAGGAGTGTAATTTTTATGTAAATCTTTTCTTTCAACCCTTTTCTTTTGTCCCTGGTTTTTAAAAACAATACGGAAACCTGTTTCTCTTTCAAGCGAAATATTATATTTATCAGAGCGAAGAGCAATGAATGGAAGATCAAAACGGCTACCAAAAAAATCTGCAAGGACATCTGGCTTGTATTTCTTTATTGTTTTATAAAAACGCTTTAATAATTCCTCCTCTGTTTCGACAACAATCACCTTAACAAAATAATGTTCAAGCGCCGAAGAAAAATCATTTGAAACCGCGGAGAATATCCAATCAACCCAAGGTTTTGAGTGGTCCTTATCATTAGGCTGCAGAAGAATATTAAAGTCTCGTACATTTGCTGTGTTAACAACTGCAGAATTAATTAATAGGGTGTTTTCTTTCCCTGTAAACATCGAAATCATCGAGATTTCGTCCCTATTGGGATTTGGTTCTCTAGTTTGTTCAAAATCAGTTTCAATATCATAAGCTAGGATTTTTAGATTCGGAGGAGCTTTATTCGGTATAGGTTCAATTTTTATTATCTCATTTCCGCGTATCCGAGCTTGATACCACGTTCCGATACGAATATTATTATCTATAGCACATCGATGATGAAATAAAACATCAGCTTCTCTCCATTCAACAACCCCGTTGATAGTTTCGCATTTTGAGCGTAAATTTGGAACCGACTTTGGACGATCAGCAATAACCTTAATGAATAGCCTTTTCTTTAAAAAAGTAAGATTAGCAGCGTCATAGTAATGATTTGTTTTAACATCAATAACTTGTTTTTCTCCAATTTCTCTAACCTGAGACATTATTCTATTAATTTCAGATCTTGATAACCCTTCATCTAATAGAAGAAAGAAATAAGGAGAATGTCTTAGAAAAGCTTTTCTTTTTTTGAGTTTTTCATCTAAAAAATAAATCTGAATTCCGTTTATAATATTTGATCTATAGTATTCATCTTGTTTTTCAAATTCATCATATGAGTCGTATGTTTCTCCCCATAAACTATGTGTTTCATAATCTAATATGAAAATAGAAATATCTTTTCTTTGTTTGTAAAGAAAAGATTCAAACCAGTCTCGATAACCAGTATTATAAACTGTATAACGATCTGATTTTGACATCTTTTCTCCTCGGGTTGTTATTTCGAAATATAAAGATATTGACCTACAAGTAAAATTAAATGCTTTTGACTCACTTTTAGAGGCACTATGCTTATTCTTTGTCTTTTCCTGTCACTATTTTTTCCTCGATTTTAATGAATACCCAGAAAGCATGCAACAGAAAATGCCCCGTGACTGTATGGTGTATTATAAACAAGGGCTTTTTCACTTAAAAAAGTAACCCCATGCTCCAGAAACCTTGGAAATATTTATAAAGGCGTTTTAATGAATATATAAAGGCTAGTTTGTAATATCTAACTTTATATACATGGAAAAATGCTTTCAAGAGGCATTTTAAATTTTCCCTTTATCTCCTTTCTAATAAGCATATCTGATAGTAAAATATCCAGCTGAACGAATATCGTCGGAAAAATTAAAATCCGAGACCCGATTAGATTCTGGTTCATCTCTTTATAAATAAATTAGCCGACAAATATTTTTAACACAACTTTCAATAAAGACCATAAGTTAAATCAACAATCGAAATTATAAATCTCATTTAAATAATTAAACTAATTAATATTAATTTTGAAGTATAATCTTAATAAACCAATAATTATGATTGTCCTTTATTCAAGGTAATTGACAAATAAGCAATCTTAATAACTGTTAAATCAGTCGTAAAAGGATAATATTGGAGTGCTACATCCAAGAATTGAGGAGATGAAATGAACATTGAGTTTTCCACGTCTTTTAGAAAAATTTAGAACAGAAATAATGGCAATTTTTATAGCGATATCATTGATAGCTTCAGGTTTAATTGCGCCTGCGTTTATTCCTGATGAATTCCCTGATGCTTTACCCGGTTTTAGGGACACTACTTGGTTAAAAGCAATGATATCAGTATTGTTCATTGGAATGGGATTGGTTAGTTTTATTTGGCTTGTAGTAATACATAGATTCATTCTCCACAAAAGCAAAAAAGATTATATGTATTAACCTAATTAAATAATAATTCTAATCCTAATAATTATTCACTTGATCTAAAAAGTAAATTTGGAATATTTTATTAAGACAAATAAAAGATAAACAAACATTATTCTTTCTTTCTAGAATTGAGGTACAGTAATGCCGAAAACTAAGGAACCTATTTTTGTTTCATCAAAAGTTTGGGAAGTTCTTTTAGAAATAGAAGCTTTAAGGACGAAAGAACAAAAATTAGTAAGAAATCTCTTCAATGAGCTAAAAGAACCTTCAACAAGGCGAATTCATACCCATGTATTTGAACAAGCTCTTCAATCTGACTCCGCTTTCCCCTCTATGTCCAAAAAAGAATTAGACAAATGGGTTTACGAGAATATATCAACTGTTTTCATTACATTGATTGAACAGGGTATTATTACGGTTGAAGAAGAGGAACCTAGCAAAGCTAGGAAGTGGTTTACACATGGAATTAAAAAAATCAAGGAGAAAATTGACGAATCTATAAGTGGAGAATCTGAGAATAAGGAAGAGAATTCAGAGTAATCCAACTGTATTCTCTATGTTCTGAATTTTGATCATCATTATTTTTCCCAATGGAGGAAACATAATATTTTAAAACTACTCACTTCTAAATCGCGGAGATCCAAACCCCTGAGGGAACCACTTAAAGTTATTTTGGACATTTATACGCAATTAGTTGAAAAAAAAGATTCAAATTCAACAGAGAATTGTTTAAGCAATTATAAATGCAATGAAATCATATTAGGGTTTATTTACCTATTATTCTTTGAACCAAATAAGATTTTAAGCCAATCAGGAACTAAATTTTGTAATTGGGTTGATATTTACAAAGAATACGGATCACCAGCTCATATATTAGGACTACAGTTCTTTAATACCCTTAATATAACAGATTTCGATTTATTGAAGAAAATATCTTGGGGAGAAATTGCGGATTACCTCTCCAATGAATATGAATGGCTCAATAGTTATTCTAATTCAGTAAACAAGAAAAAGAAAGTTATAACATTAGAGATTTTTGATATTCTATTATTTCTACTTAATTATAATAAATCTCCATTAGATAAAGGTAGTATCTATACACCTTATGATTTTGCATTATATATTGCTGAAAAAAGTCTGATCAAATGGTTTACTAGCCAAATTCAAGATAAAAAATTCAATTCTATTAGTGATCTAAAGAGAATTCTGGAAAATATGGAAGCTAAAAGTAAAACAAAGGTATTATCTACATTACAGAAAATACGAATGCTTGATCCTTCAGTTGGAACTGGTGTTTTTTTAATTGCAGCAGCACAAATTTTATTAGAATTAATAACTATTTTTCAGAAAAATATACCTTTATATGATTTAAAGCTAAGAATTATCGCGAACAATTTATATGGGATAGATATTAATCCAGTAGCAGTACAGATAGCTAAAATCAAATTGAATTTGTGGCTTTCAGAATCTTCAATGCGAATACCAAATTTTCAGAAACAAAAGTTCAACATTTATATTGGTGATTCATTAATAGGATTTCAGTACTCTAAAGATTCAAATTTACTTGATTATAAATATGATAAACAGTCACAAGCCCAATTTGCTATTTATAAACTTAAAAATATGCATAATTCGGTAAATTCTCTTGAATATCTTGCTTCAATATCGAAATCATTCTCATCAAATCCGCATTTTAAATATTTCGTTTTAGAGGGAGATCGTGCCATATGGAACGATCAAAAAAACAAACTTGATGAACATTTTAAACAAAAATTCCGTTTTTCTGCTTCAGAGAGTTTAAATTCCAATTTTCATGTTTATGCAGTATTTTCAGAGCCTCAAGAAATTAAAAACAATGAAAATACGTTCCCTTATCAAACGGAATGGGAAGCTCTCTCAGTTCCTCAGAAATTCCATTGGAATCGTATAGGATTGTCAAAGAATAAGAAATTCGATATTATAATTGGTAATCCCCCTTTTATTGCATTAACGGATCTTCCATTAATTAATCGTAAAAGATTAGAACTAAGTTACCCTGAAATATATTCGGGTAATAATGATCTCTCCTATTTTTTTATTCATCGCTCAATAGCAGCGTTACAATCGGATACAGGCATTTTAGCTTTTATTCTACCAAAATACCTTTTAAAAAGTGTGTATGCAAAGAAAATCAGACAAGAAATAACTGAAAAAACTAGTATTATTGAAATCCACGATTGTTCAAAAGTTACCATTTTCAAAGATGTAAATGTCAGAAATATTATTCTTTTTCTAAAGGAAGGGGTTCCATCTCCTCAACAGAGTTTTACTTTTCATAA
This sequence comes from Candidatus Hodarchaeota archaeon, assembly GCA_048886525.1. Lineage (GTDB taxonomy): Archaea > Asgardarchaeota > Heimdallarchaeia > Hodarchaeales > Hodarchaeaceae > Hodarchaeum. The sequence continues at coordinate 5,756 of JBHLKP010000072.1, forward strand.
ATATGATATTAGCTCTAATAAAATCTTATCAAATACGATTAAAATAAATCAATCTAATCTTTATCCAGAAAAGTGGATTTTTTTAGATCAAAAGAAGTTAAACCTTCTTAAACGAATTTATAATTCTTCTAATCTTAAATTAAAAGATGTAGCAGATATTAGTAAGGGAATTGAAACAGGATGTGATCGAATATTTGCTTCAAACAAAAGAAATTATTTTTCTGTAAGTCTAGGTATCAAGGAACATCAAATTAAAACTTGGATCAAAGGAAAGGATATTAAACGATATCGTGTAATACAGAAGGGAAGGGAGGTTTTATATGCACCTAGCTTTAGAAGAAAGGAAATAGAATCAGATAAGAAGCTAATGAGTTACCTCAAGAAAAATAAATCTCATTTATTAAAACGAAGTAGAGTTTCTGAATATTTTACCTGGAGATTAGGCGATGAAAGAAAAACAATGAACTGGAACTCTCCTAAAATCGTCACACCCTATAAATCAGTTAATAACACTTTTGCAATAGATTTTAAGGGAAGTCTCTCATCGAAAGACGTTACATGGATTATTCCAAAGAATGACTATAGTAATCTGAATAATTTTCTCTTGTATCTAGTTGGATTACTGAATTCAGATGTCATTAGTTTCTATGCAATAAGTACTTTTAAGGATCTAGGAGGATTATTTGAATATTATCCGAAACAAATTCAAAAAATTCCCATAAAAATCATTGATAGTAAATCAACACGATATAGATTAATTTGTGGACTAGTTTCTGATTTAATGCATGAACTAAGGGATTTTCAGCAGGAAAAATATCAAAAAGAACTGAATAGGTTATTTTATCAAATATATGACCTCTCACAAGAAGATATTAAGCTTATCAAAGACTCCTTATAGAAATGATTAAATCATATTTATTCCTCTAAATTGAGAAATAAATATGTATAATATTGAAATCTAAGTACCTAGCTCGAAATATGCCAATGCCATCTCATGATAAGCAGGTTCTAATAGTGGATGAGCTTTTAATGTTATTTCAAACTCAGATCTGGAAAAACCATAAATCTGGGCAGCTATAGAGTCTATTTTAGTAATAATATCTTGATAATCGTGTTCCAATTTGGCTTTTGATAATGATGAGCTAGCTTTCATCTTGCGCATTGCCCATTCATTACCTCTCGGAATAAAATTTTTCACAAAAAGAACCATTGTTTGATGATTCTTATCTATAGGATCAAAAAGTGGAACTGTTATACTATCAACAACATACTGATTGATGTTTAATCCATAACATAACTGCCTAATTCTAAATTCAAACGGTATAGAACACATTATTCCTGCTAAATAGTATTCTACATCCGGAATATTTGGAAGTTGATATAAGCAGATGACGCTATTCGATATAGGAGTTTTAGGGGGAAGGATAGCTATCCTCATTCGCCGTCGCCTGTGATTACCAGAAAAATTTTTCCAAGCAATGATTACCTGATCCCAGAAAGGGACAATTTCCTTATATCTTTCAATAGATTCAATCCAATATCGGGGATGAGTATTATCATAGCCTAATCGTACTAAATGACGACCTTCAACTAAGGGGTATAAAGTTGGCTTTTTTACTAATAAACTTTTATCATTAGTCATATCTAATCCACGAGAGGTCTTACAACCCCATTCGTTTGACGATAAAGAAGGAAAACTCGTCATTTTATCTAATACTTGGAGTTCAATATTATTCTGCACTGCAGGTATAATATATCTTGGAGAATTTTTTAGTATGTCTTTTTTTCTAAATATAACAGCCTTTGTTGAATCAGTATTCCTATTATTCCATTTTAACGAAATATAATCCTTAATTGTTCGAATTCCTTTTATGAATAAGAATTCTTCTTTTGAGTCCTTCTTTTGAGCCAATAAAATTAGAATACTAAGGCCTGGCTCTGCATCAGGGAACATTTCATCGTTTGAAACAATCTCAACAATCACTTCGAGATTAATCTGTGTTAACAACATCTGTCTCAATGGCTTGCAGTAATATTCCCCTAGTAATCCTCCTGGCAAAATTATTCCTAGATATCCATTGCTTTTACATAGATAATAGAATCGCTCTAAAAATAGCTTATAGAGATTTTTTTCTCCTGGTTGCCATTTATAATAACTATTAAAGAATTTTGAAGTCTTCTTATAATATTGTTTTAATGTTAAGTAATCTTGATTAGCTTGACTGTCACTTAAACGAATTTTTGAAATTTTTTGCGCATAATTAGAATCAGAAAGAGATGTAGATCCTAACCATTCACGATCATACAATTTCCATTTATCCCAAGGAGGATTTCCGAGTACAACATCAAATCCCCCAAGAGACGAAAAGAAAACTTCAGGAAATTCAATTTCCCATATAAACGCTGATTGTTCTAGAGAAAAAGTTAAGCATTCAGGATCTGCACGATTCAATATTTGGGAAACCAATTCTTCCTTAAATTCATACTCTCTTTCCGAAAAAACCTCTAATTCCTGCAAATCGATGTTTTTCCAATTTACTTTTTGGAATTGCTTTCTTTTATCAAGGACAAGAGTAACTATTTTTGAGAAATCATGACTTAGTGTATTTTTTAAATTAGCATCAGCTGCAATTGGAGAAATAAGAGAATTACCCTGCTTTAAATTTAATTTACAAAATAATTCAGCTAATTTGATTATTGAGGGAGAAAAAAAACATTCAACAAGCCTTTTACGAGCTTTATGCACAATCCGTTTGTCTAAATCTACCCCGTATAACATTGAACGTAATATATGAAGTTTCCAAATGTCTGAAGTTATTGGATCGTCCTTTACTAGAAGTAAAAAATCCAAACCGTACTCCCTTCTGAATATTGTGCTTATTTTATCTTCTAATTTATAGAACTTTACAGTTATTGATAATTCGGTTAGAAACTCCTCAAAATAATTAAGAAGTTCAACCAGAAAAACTCCTTCCCCCATTGCTGGATCTACAAATTTAAGCTTGAACACTCCTTTTAGTAAGCTAGCAATTAAGTTCTCTTCTTTTACATCATTAGCTGAGTTTAAGCGACTCCAAAAAAGCTCATATAGAAGTCTATCACAAATTTCTTTAACTATTTTCTTAGCAATAATTGGATTAGTAAAATATTGTCCTTTTTGCTTTTTTTCTACAAGATATGCATGTTTATAGACCATTGAGAATACCTATTGATAATCAGTTGTCAGATAACCAGCCTTTTCAAGACGCAATTGTACAATATAGCGAAAATCTTTCTGCAGTTCAAATAAAAATTGTAAGGGTAAATTAAATAATTTAGAAATAAATATTTCAGTAATTTTTTTGACCTCCTCTGGTTTTTCATGCAATATGGATATTGGAGAATAATTGATTAAAAAAGAAAACGACTTTGATATTTCATTTAACATTTTCTGAGAATATAGTGTAAGATCAGGTATTTTTAGCATCTGATATTCATATACTTTTATATCTAACGCTCCTTCTCCTAAATTACTTCTTCCAAGTAGTTCTAATTGTATAGAAGTGATAACAGAATTTAGGAATATAAAGTAATTTTCAAAAAAGTCTCTTTTTTTTATTAAAAATCTGATCCCATACAAACGTGCATCAAAAAAGAAATCTTTTGGATTATAGAATACTGGAAAACGATCATTTATAGTCATTAAACAGAGTAAACTAAAATTTTTGTATTCCTGATGAGGTAATTCATACCAGTTTTTACGTGATTTGCATGTTGGTCTTTTACAAAATTTTTTCCCTGATTTCGGATTCCAAGTTTCTCCCCATTGGATATATTCTAAAATTCCTGAACTCAGCTCATTTATGGACGAAACAGATGGAATTAATAACGCTACAAATTTAACATTTTGTTCTCTGATTTCGTAAATAGGAACATCTTTTGGAGATTTAATAACATAATTCGGCACCCAAATTCTCTTTTTTTCATCTCGAAAGTAATATTCCCAATTTATTAGATCAGAAGCATCATCAACTTGATGCATCCAGTATTCTTTCTCAATACTGAAAAAAGGTTCTTTAAACTCAAACCCTTGCTTACGAAATTCCTTTGCTGTCAATTTATCCTTAATTGTTAATAAAAGAGTACCTGTTGATTGGTTAAAACTCGATTTGAAGAATTTATTTTCAAATCCTGGTTTCCCAACGTAAAAAAAATCATTTGCACCAGTTGTGAAACCTCTTCGCACCTCAGCAATCTCTCCCAGATTAATCAGCTCGCTTCCTAATTTTTTCATAAGCTTAAAAAAAGAAGGAGAACCACGATGGTAAATCCCCCATTTTGGGAAGTTTAATAAAGATTTTTGCTTAATTGATATGATTTGAATATTTGGTATTTCACTTAATCGCTTTATTTCATCATTCAGTAGAAAATCAATATCCTGACTTTTTTCAATTGAAATAAAATTTACAAGCTTCCTATCAGAACTAGTATTGTCCTTCTTAACAAGCTTTATTATGACAGTATTAACATCTACGCTTGGAATGAGCTTATCTTTTCGAGTTACTATAAGATAATCTATATCGAAATTTTTCAATATGAATCGTTGGAGCTGAACTCCGTAATCTACATCTAACCACGAATTAGGAATTATTAAACCAAATCTATCATTATTATTTAATAAACTAGCTGCATGGATAACAAAATAAGAGTATAAACCTGCTCTCCCTGATAAAGCATTATAAGCATTGTCATTTGAAATGAAATTTGTTTTAAGATCATTCTTAATCTTATTGTTTAAAAATGCTTTATATTTAGAACTTAATTTTTCCTGTCGGGTATAAGGTGGATTCATTAAAATAGTTGTCAAGTTAGAATTTTTCGACAGAGAATTTAGTTTCAATCTATCTAAATTAAAGAAATCTTCGTTATAAATGCTGATATTAACATGAAAGAATGATCTAGACATAATAAAATAGCTAAGTGCACTCTCAGCAATTGCAGCCAAGTTCTTATCTTCTTCAGTTCCGATTATTTCTATCTGTTGATTACCTTGGTAATGCGAAAATCTATTGGCAAGAGCCCCTAGAAGAAATATTCCAGTACCACATGCAGGATCAATGATCCTAGACGTTTGTTCATCAATATTTTCTTTGCAAATGTATTCGATTACTTTTAGAGGAGTAAAGACTTGTCCTTTCAACTGTTTTTGTTGTGTGGGAATCGCTATCTCAAAAATGTACGGAATTAATAGCTGAAAGCTAAATCTCCTTTCAAAAATTATTTGATTTATTAGATTAATAACGTTAAAACAGATATCTTCGTCATTTAATATAAAATTTAATATCTTATTAATTGGGAATATCTCGGTCTTCAATATAAGTGCCCTTGGCTCAATATCGAATGCTTTATGAAACAATATATGTAATTTCTGAAGAAAAATGTTTCTCTCTCTCTCCTTATGCGAAGGAGAAAAATCAGAAGCTTGATATAAATTAATAAATTCTTGAAATTCAGGTTCACGAGCCAAGAGCTGCGTCATATAAGTTACTTTGTCATACAAAAGCGTAACTAATATGGTAGATAGGGGTGTAACGAAGCTCAATGGACGTTTTAACCATTCAGTCCAGGACATTTCATTAAATACTGAAAAGATAATTATTTTAGAAATAGATTGGCTTTTGAGTTCATTTGAAATAATCTTTTCTACTTTTAAGGCTATTTTATCAAAAAATTCTTGAAATTGGGGTAAATCAATCTCTTTTAGGGGAAATAAGCCATTAAAATTCATCAATTTTCCTACTGTATTAAAAATTAATATAAGTTTAGCGAAATTTCAATTGAAATAGAAAAACCTTCTATATTTTATAGAAACGTATCAAGTGGAATGTGTTTCGGAACTTCATTTATATAAAATTCGCATATTTCATTCATGGGACAAACAGGACATTTTGGTTTCTGTGCTATGCAAATTATTGCGCCCAGGTCTAATATGCTTTGGTTTATAGTCCAAATGTCACCTGCTGAAACCAACATCTCTGAAAGTTTCCAGATCCTAGATTCAAATTCTGAGTTTCTTTTTTCATTATATAGTCCAAAAATCCGACTCAAAACCCGTTCTACATTTACATCTACAATTGCTGATGTTTTATCTTGTTTTTCATAAGCAAAGCTAAGAATTGCTCCAGCGGTATATCTTCCAATTCCCTTGAGACTAAGAAGATCCTCATATGTTGTAGGAAAACTCCCATTCCTCTCACCCATAATTTGGTTGGCAATTTCATGTAGATACTCACCTCTTCTTTTATACCCGAGCTTATCTGTAATTTCTTTGACTTCGCTAAGTTGAGACTTTGATAGATCCTCAATAGTTGGAAATTTCCTTAAAAAAGCTTTATAGATAGGAATAACGATATCAACATTTGTTTGCTGAAGCATTATTTCACTAACGAGAATCTTATATGGATCACGTGTATGTCTCCATGGTAAATCGCGTCCATTTGTTTTAAACCATTCGATTAAGAACCTCGAGAGCATTAATATCTTTTCTTCATAAGATAGTATAATATTCTTTTTTATTCGAAAAGTTTTTGAGTGTTGTGTCTCTTTACTCATTTTGTTTACCACAATCTCATTTTAACAGAGAACCATGAGTTAATAATATCTTTTCCCAGTAGTAAAGGTACTTTCTACCTTAACACCATCTACTAATTCTCTCGGTTCGAGGAATAAACGCGGTGGATAAAGAATGATTTCTTGCTTTCAATAATAAAGCACGTCCGCTTCGAGTTCTTGTATATACTAAATCCATTTTTCCAACGTATTTTTCCCAAATTTCTGCAAAAATTAAAGCAAATCGCTTTCTTACTCCAAGAACCGTAGGAACAGCATGATAATCCACACGACCAAGACGATTTAAGAAAAGAGATTTTCTGACAAGAATATACCTTGGATTTTCTATAGGATCTAAGATTTCTTGAAGACTTTCTAAAAATATTGCCTTTTCTCTATTTGTGGGACCTTCTAAATGGCAATAAAAGGTTCCATCTTCACTTTTTTCAATTTTAATGGTACTATCATTAAAATTAGTTTTTATGATCCCAGCTAAACATAGAGATTTGAGAAGAGCTTTGCAAACTTGAGTAATACTCGATTCAACCGAACCATGTCTTATAAATAGCCAAACAGCTTTACTAAATCTTGGTAAACCAGCCAAAATTGCAATTAAAATTAATATCAAGATTATAATAAATAAAATTTCGTATGATGAGAAAAATGACTCAAATAAAACCTCATTAAAAGCATAGGCTCCAAAAATAAAAACAAATGAAATAATTAATAGGCCCTCACGAATAATTGACTCGATTGAATTCAAGAAAATAATAGATCGGGGAAAGTGTTCTTTCCTTGCTTTTAGGTTCTGAACGAGTTTTATCCCAGTCTCACCTTTTTTTAAGGCTTTATCCCATTCTTCACGCATTTTAGTTCGATCTATCGCTCTTTCACGCATCATTTCGTTTAATACTCTTATTTCATCATTAGTGAAAGGAGGTCTTCCTATATTTAGACGAGAAACACCACTTTCGATTAACGGTTCCTTGAACGAAACGCCTACAAACGCTTTGAAACGCCGTAGAATCGTGTTTAGATCTTCATTGCTTTCATGTTCACCAAATATCTCTTCTTTCGACGTTTTCGGCTCAATCGTGACTAAATGCCATACATTTGCAGTTTTACTAGGATTTTTCGGTTCAGTTCGTATTGCTCTACCACGCATCTGATTTGATAGCATATATGAACCCACAACACTAGCTAAAATTAATGAATTAATGGAGGGAGCATCCCAACCCTCCCCAAGTAAGGCTTTTGTACCTATTAAAACATTAATTCCTCCTCGAGAGAACAATTTGGTCATAATCTGGACAATTTTCTCTCTGTTAATACCTTTCAGATTAACTGTGGAAAAATCATCGGTGTATGGTAATTTCGATATTTTTACAGCAGAGAGTAAAATTTCACAATCTATACTACATTTATTAAACATTTCCTCCGAAGCTGAAGGAATAATAACAATAGATCCGCTTAATACCCCAAGCTTAAGCCCAGTGGGTAAATTTCTTCGGATATTTTCAAAGATTGGCACGACTCCAATTTTTGACAATGGAGTTTCATCACTTTCACTTCTAGGAAGAAATTCTTTTCGAATATAATCAGTAAGAATAACCATTCGAAGATTCTCTTCTAAAGCCTGGTATTCAAGCTCAACAATCTTGTTAATACTGTTTAATTTAGAAATACTTCTCCTAAGTATTCTTTCAATCTCTTTAACACTTCTCAAATTAATAATTCTTCTCTCTAGAGCACCAATCTGTATTAATTCTCGCTTTATTTCAACTATAAATGGAGGAAGTTCTTCGTCTTGATTTTCATCGCCATAAATCAAACCAGTTAATAAAATTTCCAACCACTCATAATCAAATGTCGGAATTGTTTCTTTCGGAGAGGATACAATTATTTCCAACGCGTTTAGGGGAATGGGTATCTTGAGATGGTTTAAAAACACTAGAATACTTGAGAAATAAGATGGATTAGTGAGTATATCCTCAATACAATCATCAGGATTAACTATCCAAGGATGTTTTATCAGATATTCAATGAATTCCTTGTTTGTGTACAACCCCTTAGTGAATTCACGGACTGAATTTCTAAATTTAAGAATCTTATTTGTCTCATTAATCGATGGAATAGAAAACATAATATAATCCTGATGAGGGCAAAGATTTTTCTCTAGAACAAGTTCAGGAACAGATACCTCAGCGTCAACAGGACCACAAAGTTGGCGATATCGTTTCCATTCAGACTCAGAAACATCAAATGGGGGTGTTGCGGTAAGAGCTAAAATTACTGGATTATCTAACTTCTTTATACACCTAGTAAGGCTCTTCCACCATTGACTTCTTAGATGATGAGCTTCATCAACTACAACAGTTTTTATTCCAATACTATTCAATAATGATATAATTTCAATGGTTTCTGTTTTACGGACTCTTCTTTTATTCTTCTTTAATGCTAATAATTCATCATCTAGTTCCTCATCTTCTTCTCCCTCCTTATCATCCTGACCTGTCATTGCACTGTGCAACCCTTGATAGGTGGAAACGGTAAAAAACTTTGGAGCTTTGATATCCTTAGAGATCCATTCAATAGCTCTCTCTTCCAGAAAAAGAGCTACTAGTCTTTCAACCCATTGGTCTCGTATAGCCAGTGTAGGTGCAAGTACTAATGTTGGATTATTTAAACGTAAGACAACTTCTAATCCGAGTACAGTCTTCCCTGATCCTGGAGCTGCAACAACATGTAAATGGTTATCTGAGAGTAATCCTTCTAGTTCTTTTAAAATCCGAGCTTGGTATGTTCGCCATGGTAATTTGAATTTTGCTTCTGAAGGAAAGGATTGCAATATTCTTTCTCCATGTAGAAGTAGGACAAATGAAATAACTAATTCAGAATTATTAATAATAGCTCCGAATTCTATGATCTGCCTCAATATAATATTCTTTTGCTTCTTTGTCGTGAGGATTTAGCTTAAGAACCTTTGTAAAACAGTATACCGCTCTCTCCCAATTTTTCTGAGAAAAATATAACATCCCTAATCGCTTCCATGCAACCATTGATTTCGAGTCAATATCAATTGCTTTAAGAAAGTAGTATTTAGCCTGTTCATCTAACCCTTTGTCCATTTTATCGACTCCTATTTCGACTAAATTAACAGTAGATGTTAACCCATTCTTGAAATCTGATATGGCAAGATTGGTGCTGCAATATGGGCATTTATTCATTCCTGTTAATTTGATACTTTCAAAACATCCCATGCAGATAAACCGTGCGCATTTAGAGCATTTAATCCTTTTAATATTACTACCCTTTGTTTCGGTACATATTGAACAATAAAAAGGAGATTTAAACTCATTATCCTCGGATATCTTTGTTGTAGAGGGATTTTGTGGTTGCATAAACCTCACAAAGAAACGCTGTTAGAGGACAAGAAATATTAAGAGTCTTTTTAAGTTTGCTATTGAATTTTTTACTGTTGGGAATGTATTTATAGACGGATTTGTAAGTGTTTATGAGTATTTATTAATCTCAAACGAAAATAATCATTAAAAAAAGGGAAGAATTATGAACGAAAAAAAAGAAAGCGCATCCAAAAAACTTGGCAGATTTTTGGGGAAAAAAGCTGTAGAAGCTGGGAATATTATCAATCGAGAAATAACAAAGGCGGGAAGAATAGCACGGGATGAATTTAAAGACTTTGATATTGGGAATGTGGTTGTTGAACCCATTAAAAGACATAGTAAAGAAGAATCGAGAGTACAATTCACTCGTCGTGTCAGACCAATGAAAACCTATACCCAAGCAAATCGTACAGTACAGTTTTTCTCTAGAAATCCAGATAAAAAAGTTATGAATCCTGGTATTGACGGCATGGTCAGTTTCTCGATTTTAATAACTCCAGTTGCCTTACTTCTTGGAATTTTGATCATCTTTTTGGATTTCAATGTTTTGCTAGCAATGATTCTATTTTTCCTTTATATACTCCTTGTAGCAATCCCTGGGGCATATCTTGGATTAGATGCCATATTTGCTGGGGCCAGATCAGTAATTATGGGAGGTACCACAACTATTGTTGCGATTATTAGAGGATTTTTTGAATTTTGTTATTTAATGATTCGAGGCTTAGGGGAATTGGCATTACTAGTATTTTCAGGAATGTTTGGCTTTTTAAGAGGCGCTTTCGATACTTTCGCTGATTATGTGGTATTTGCTATTGTTTATATTTTATCTGCTGGAGGTCTTTGGGCGCTGTCTTTACTCATAGACTTACCCAGAATAATACAGGACACCCCTCGACTAGCTGGTTATGAAATCATTGTGCTCGGATTTATCATACTCCTACCAGCATTACTACCCGCAAGTATAGCCCACCGATATTGGTTAATTTGGAAAATAAATCGAGAAGCACCATCTTAATTTCTTACACCATTTGATTTTACGGTTTGGAAAATGAAGTTTGAATCGCTTGATGAATACGACCTAGCAATTATCCAATCCCTCAGTAAAGATGGAAAAACAACTTATAAAGAAATTGCTGATAAAATCGGTGTTAGCTCGCAAACAATCTCCGATCGTGTTGAAAAATTATTGAAAAAAGGGATTATTCAACGTTTTACAATAGATGTAGATCCTGAAAAGATCAATTATTCCATAGAATTTATTTGTGAATTAGATATTAATGCCAGTGTTATGGATGATGTTTTAGCTGTACTAAAGCAAATCACTGAAATTCATATCATCAAAATCACAACCGGCATTCATGATATCTTGTGTATTGGAAATGCTGCCTCTATTGAAAATCTTCATGATATTGTAGAAAGAAAAATATCAGTTATACCAGGAGTAAATAAAACATATACCTCAATCACTTTGAAAAAAGTCAAGCATAATCAGGTTCTAAATTTCGATACTGATTAAGGATTCTACGGGGGGTAATGGGTTGAAATTCCATTATGAACTAGGGTAGTAAAAGTAAGAGAGGAAAACTTAATATATAGCTCAACAAAAGAGTTATTATCCCCAATTTTTAATGGGAGTAATCAAGGAGAAAAACACACTGATGACTGCTAAGAAATACATTTTT
>JBHLKP010000073.1:0-7011 GCA_048886525.1 Candidatus Hodarchaeota archaeon
GGAGATCGTGCTGATAATTATTTCGCAACCCGATACTGGTCACAAAGATTATTTTGGGAAACAAATGTCAAAAATGTCAAACTCCCTTTTGATGACGATGATAATCCAACCCCTCCTACATATATTAACGGATTGAATCTTCCACAAAGATTCTTAGAGGATTTCTATTGGAAAAATACTAAAAAGTTTTTTAGCTAAATTCCTGCAATCTAGATTTTAAACAGGTTCATTAATCATGTCTATTATTCTGGAAATCTAGATTGAATAAAGTGATTAAAACATAAAAGAAACACTTTTTAGGGCTTGCTATGATCACAACATCATCCTAATTTAGTTAAAGTTTCTTTTCGATCATCGTTTTCCTAAAATGAATGGGAGAATAGCTATTTACGTTTGTATCTTCGAGCCAAGGAGTTGCTATATTTAACGGAGAGGAGTTTTGACACTAGATCTTATAGAAATAAAATGGTTAAACACATATTTACTTGAAAATATTACGTGCAGAAACTTACACACTTTTTTATGGAGAAAAAGCTTTTAAATGAATAAACGCCGTAATAAATGTTGTTTAAAAACAATAGAAAAACACATATCCCACAACAATAAGACATGCTGAATTCCCGATTCAGAGTACAAAAGTATTAACATGGTTCTCTTGTGTTATATGGACAGTAATAACTTCACAGAAGCCCGAGAGAAACAGAGTGGGTAAAGGACGGAAATTTCAACTAATTAAACATTCGGTTTTTAAACATAGACGACTTAATAGTTTAGTATAACTAAAAGGAGTGTTAAATGAAAATGAAAATACATAAACAGAGCGTAGCAATTGCTGTAGTCCTTATCGGTATAATTTCAGTATTTGCGCTCTCTGAACAACAATTGAGTGAAAAAGCCAAGCTGCAAATGAATGTGATTGCGGATCCACCGCTTCTTCTTGAGGTGGAATATCCCGACCCATACATAGAAGATGATGTAGTAGGTCCAATATATAATGGAATTATGACATCTAAACTTCTGGAAGTGAAGATTAAGAACATGGAACTATCAGATGACTATCTAACAAACATACTTGTCAGAGTTAGGCATGATACTGTAGATCTTGACGAGGATGTATTAGTAGATTTGGCAGGCTATGTAGAATATCACGATTATGGCGCAGATGAAATCTGGGATACAGGAGACGATGTATTAACAATATATAACATCGGATCAAATGCCGATCTTGCTTCTCCGAATGGTGTAAGTAAAGATTTAGCCCTTGGAACTGATGGTGTACCAATTTTTCGAGAAGGATATTGCCTAGATGCTGCACAGACATTATCTGCAGGAGTGAATTTTCTCATAATAAAAATCTATATCAGAATTACAATATCTGTACACATTGATCTTTTCAATTCAGATTGGAAAATCCGTGTATGGGCTCAAGGACAAGTTGCTTAGTGAGATTTAAAATTTTCTCATTTTTCCCTTTTTTGGGACACAGATATAGAGTATATATTACTATTAGAAAAACAAAAAATTTTACAACTTCCCCTGGAGATTACCAGTAGATGATAAAACATACGAAATTTCGTGTGAGCAAGGTAACCATATTTCTAATTGTACTACTCATTGGAGGTGTCTCTGGAATCGCAATCCTTCGAAATAATGCTATATTAAGTAATAAGGCAAAAATTCAATTTGAATTTCTACCATCAGAAGACACTACTCCCCCAGAAGTTACAGCAGCTTTTATTCCAATCATTGTGGAAGAATATAAAGGTACTTTCGAAATTTCTTTCTATGCAAGTGACGAAACTGATTCTGAACTAGAAATCATCGCGATACTACGTATTTTCTTACCAGTAGATTGGCACATAAATTGGGATCTTGAGAAGGAAGAGGATTCTAAAACTAAAATTGAAGCTGATTATGAAGATGAGGAAATAGAAATAAAAGGTCCAAACCCAGATGAAATCTATCATGATCTCACAAATTTAGGCGGACTCAGAGTGGATAATGGCCAGATTCTAAAGATAGAGCTAGAGGATGATGAAATAAAGATAGAGCTTTTTAATTATAACAGTCCTTCAGGGAAGATCGAATTGAAGAATTTTGATGAAGACCCTTTCATATTAATTACCGATTTACTCAATGTCACAGCTACGGATAAAGCTGGAAATATTGGATTTGCTAAAGCCTCTCCTTCTTTTGAAGCTGAAGAATCTACTACTAATGACCCTAAATCTACTTTTAACCCTGAATCTACTAGTGATCTTGAATCTACTAGTGATTCAGAATGGACTATTCCCTCTGATTGGAGTAATCCCTCCAATTGGCCTACTGATGAATTGCCGAGTTCAGGAATGGAACTGATTCCAAGTTTAATTCTTCTTATAACAAGTGCTTTCCTTCTTAGAAGAAAAAGAAGAACAGGAAACTCTAAATAATTCTCTATAAAGCTCTTAATATTGAACTATAAAACCTAAAGGGACTTATAATAGAGAATCATCATTTTTTTTTCTAGATTAAAATTCATATTACTTATTACTACTTTACCATTGTGTGTGGTCAGAATTAAGTTTTTTTGCTATTAATCGAATTTTTAATTTTCTTTGGAATTTCTGTAAATGCGTAATAGTAGAGAAATAGTATTCCTTTTTATAGTTTGTCAAGTCAATCTTAAGAAATGAATCCAATAATGGATTAATGGTTAATTTTCTTGTTAGATTATCCAACTTGTCTACTTTCTTACTGTTTTTAATCGTTATGATACCTCTGTTAATATCTCTGCGTTTCATGGCCATTACATCCTTTATTCTGTTACCACTTATAAGATATAATTGAATTGTTTTGTATTTCCAATTCAACTCTCTAATATTGTGATTAAGAGCCCAATCTTTCTTAAAATATCTTTAAAAAGTTATTGCTATCATTAAATCCTTCTATTCCTTTTTTTCCTAACAATTCTATTCCGAGGCACTTCACATAGTTATGAAATTGCGGATATTTTCTCTAGGAAAAGATCTCATTCTGCGGATATTTTCTCTAGAAATGAACAAAACTGACAAGATTTCAAATATCTTGTCATTATTGAGTAACTTTCCATTTTTTTAACTAGGAGTTTTATTTATCAATTATTATGTTATATGGTTCATTATATTATGAATTACTTTTAGATTTTGTTATCCCTTTCCTAATCAATCCGTCTATTATATGCTTAAATCCAGAGAAAGGATGTTGCTGTTCTATAAACTCAAAATGTTATTGGGTGACGCGCATAGATTATTAGCGAACACATTCTCTAAATTAATTTTTAATATAATGAGATTATTAAATAATATATCATATATCAAAATAATATGAAAAAATTGTACTATTTAAAAAATTTAGAAGGTTTGAACGCTGAAAAAGCGACTAGTCGGATTAAACAAAAATGTCCTAATACTAGGAATGTATGTAATTTTATTTTTTTTAGTTTTTTCTCAAGACTCTTGTAATAATTTAAATACAAAAAATATTCATCATCGAAGATTACTTTCTAATTCAGGTTCTTTAATCGAAAAAACGATTTATGAAGATAGGTGCATTAATGATTCTTCTTCTTTGATAAAAGGGGTACATTTCATAACGTGGGGTGATTTAAGTGAAAGCATAGGAATCCAGCCTATCACCTCTAGAAACAAAAAAACTAGTATATCACAAGATTCTAAGATCAAAGTAATTGATGGAGCTATTGATATAATAATTGGTCTTGATGCAGCAATTGATATCAATGAAAGGGTTTATAGAGATATTTTGGCTTCCTCAACAGTAATTAAATTCAATGAAGAACTAAATACTATCATTATCAGAGCTCCAATAACAACATTAGAAGGGTGTTTTCTTCAATGGGCTTCTTTAGAACCTGTTAAGTACATTGAACCAAGTATAGTTTTTTCAATTGAAGCTACGCCAAATGATCCAAAATGGAATAATCAGTGGGGACCTCAAAAAATAAAAGCTGATTTAGCATGGGAGATTCAAAAAGGAGACCCTTCATCCGTGCTTGTTGCCATTATCGATACTGGAATTGACTATACTCATCCTGACTTGATTTCTCAGTATTTACCGTTGGGATATGATTGGGTAAATAATGATACAGACCCCATGGATGATCACTCACATGGAACACATTGTGCCGGGATTGTTGCTGCAACAATTAATAATAGTTTGGGTATTTCAGGGATTGCCGACATACAGATAATGGCGGAAAAGTTTCTTAATGAAAATGGTTCTGGTAGTGACTATGATGCTGCATCTGCAATTATTCATGCGGTCAACCAAGGCGCGGACATTCTTTCAAATAGTTGGGGCAGTTCTGAGTCATCTACAATTTTAAAAGATGCATTTGCTTATGCAGCTGCTCATGATGTATTAAATATTGCAGCAGCTGGAAATAGTGCGTCTTCTGCTCCTCATTTTCCTTCTTACTATCCTGAAGTAATTTCTGTGAGCGCAACCGATAGTAATGACAATTTAGCGTCATTTAGTAATTTTGGATCAAATATTGAAATTTCAGCACCAGGAGTGGATATCTATTCTACATACCCTGTAGAAATGGGAGCCTATGGAAGTAAAAGTGGAACATCAATGGCTTGTCCTCATGTTACGGGAGTAGCTGCTTTAATTCGCTCTGAATTTCCCGAATGGACTGCTGAAGAGGTTAGATCACATCTAAGTGATACATCTGATGATTTAGGAGTAATAGGTTGGGATCCTTATTTTGGTTCTGGGCGTGTAAATGCTTATAGGGCTGTTCAACCTCCACCTGACCATGATCTTAGAGTTTCTCTGGCTGCACCAGTAGTTATTCCATTGCACAGATTGACGACATTTAACGCTTCAGTTAGTAATCGGGGGTTAAAGAATGAGACAGAGGTTGAGCTCCAATTATGGATAAATAATTTATTAGTAGCCAGCGAAATTTTTTCTGAATTACTAACTGGAACCTCAGCTTTGTTACAGTATAGTTTTATATCAACAGAAGCAGAAATATTAAACATCACTGTCTATTCTATGCCAAGAATAAACGAAAATTTAACTTCAAATAATGTTATAAACAAATTTATTAGATCAGTAGAGATTTACAATTATGAAATGCAAGTAGGAGCTTCATTTAATTGGGTTGATGCCACTGGTGGAACAATCCTCTCATTAAAGGATGATGATTCAGTTCCAATTTCCCTACCTTTTTCATTCCAGTTTTATGACCAGATCTTTAATACAGTATATGTCAGTAGTAATGGGTGGCTTTCATTTAATAATACTGACCCCACATCCTTATTTAATCCCATCTTTCCGTCCACCAATCCTAAACACCTTTATGCTATTGCTTTATTGTGGGAAGATCTAAGACCAGCCGATAATGTTTATGTATTAACACTTAATAATCCAAAAAGAGTTGTTATTGAGTATCATGAAATTGACTATCTTTATAGAACACATGCAGGAAGTTTTGAAGTCATTCTTTACGAATCAGGGGAAATTATTTTCCAGTACGATTATATTGATAATGTTTATTCTCACACAGTCGGTTTAAATTTCGGTTTATTTCCTGATTTCTACAATATTTTTGATGGAATTACAAGTACAACAGACGATTTAGCAATTAAATTCACTTATGATAAACAAGTTAAGGAAGCTCATGATATCTTTGTAGATTTGGAAGCTCCACCTTTCCTTTGTCCTGGAGAGAAGACTGATATTAATATTACAGTAATTAATTATGGATTAAACAATGAATCAAATGTGGAATTACAACTTTGGATCAATAGTATAATGAAAACCAGTGAAATCTATCCTAATCTCCCTGTGGAAGATTTTATAACACTTGATTATGCTTGGACACCAATGGAGACGGGAATTTATAACATTACTGCTTACGTTGTTCCTGGAACTAATGAGACTATAGTTTCGAACAATATTGATATTACATTTGTGAATGTCAACTTTAACACTAGCAATAAAATTCTCTTTGAAGAAGCTCATTTTCCTGCTTATAGTATTGGTTCTAATCCAGCACTCGATGTGGTTGGTGGATATTCAGAACTTGCTAATATGCTAATAGATGCAGGTTATATAGTGGGATCTATTGATCCTGGTACGGTTATTGATGCTTCAACCTTAAGTAATGCCGATATCATGATTATTGTTTGCTCTCAGAATGCTTATACCACCGCAGAACTCGATGCAATCGAAACATGGGTAGAGGCAGGTGGTCATTTATTATTGATCTCAGATTGGGGGAATTTTGGGATTCA
The DNA here is from genome assembly GCA_048886525.1 of Candidatus Hodarchaeota archaeon. Classification (GTDB taxonomy): domain Archaea; phylum Asgardarchaeota; class Heimdallarchaeia; order Hodarchaeales; family Hodarchaeaceae; genus Hodarchaeum. Next base: position 6,285 of record JBHLKP010000073.1, read on the forward strand.
GATGGATTCCATAGCAACACGGTTTGGTTTTAGCTTTGCAAATAATCGGATTAATGATTCTGATGATAATGTGGTTCCTGATATAACATCACGACTATTCTATGATAATTTGAACATCGTACCTCATCCTCTCACGCGAAATGTTTCTCGCATTGAAATGTATACTGGAGATGGCATAATTACAGCACCTATTAACAATATCCCAATTATTCAGACTGATGCAGATGGAACTAGCACATGGAGTAATGGATTAGATGCCTCATCTATTTCAGTCATGAGTGTCTTGGAGGGTAATCTAGCTGGTTTAGGTAAAATATGTCTAATAGGAGATTCAAATATTTGGGATAGCGCATATGATGGAGATAACGATGGTAGTCTTAATTTATACGATAGCGATAATGAAATTCTTGCATTGAATACTATCAATTGGCTATATAACACTTTAGAAACGATATCCCCTGTTTTTACGCTCACTCCTGTTAATCTCACTTACCCTGAGGGAACCACAGAACATTTTCTCAGCTGGATAGCTAATGACTCTGATCCTGGTACCTATGTTGTCTACAAAAATGGGACACTTAGCCAATCTGGACTGTGGACTTCTGGAAGTCCAATTACTATCAATGTGGACGGATTACCAGTTGGTTCACATAATTATACAATTGTAGTTAAAGATTTGATTAACAACTCCGTAATTGATTCTGTGAGCGTGATAGTGGTTGAACCC
>JBHLKP010000073.1:7111-17020 GCA_048886525.1 Candidatus Hodarchaeota archaeon
CTTAACCAAACTGGATATTGGACCTCTGGGAGTCCAATTACTATCAAGGTGGACGGATTACCAGTTGGTTCATATAATTATACAATTGTAGTTAAAGATTTGATTAACAACTCCGTAATTGATTCTGTGAGCGTGATAGTGGTTGAACCCAATCCACCGACTTTAACCAATCCTGTAGATATCACCTACGAGGAAGGAGTTACAGGAAATATTATTAGCTGGATAGCTGCTGACTCTGATCCTGGTACCTATGTTGTCTACAAAAATGGGACACTTAACCAAACTGGATATTGGACCTCTGGGAGTCCAATTACTATCAAGGTGGACGGATTACCAGTTGGTTCATATAACTATACAATCGTATTCAAAGATTTGGATAACAATTCAGTTATCAATACAGTTTATGTAAATGTTATTGATACCATAGCACCAAGTTTAACGAGTCCTAATGATATTATTTATGAGGAAGGGGTACTAAACAACAATATCATCTGGATAGCTAGCGATTTTAATCCTGATACTTATCACATATACAGAAACAGCACAGAACTTGAAACTGGGTTGTGGATCTCTAATTCCCCTTTAGTTATTAATGTCGATGGATTAAAAACTGGGTCATATAATTACATGCTCGAGGTTAAAGATTCATTTAATCACTCTACTTTTGATGTAGTGATAGTGACAGTCATTAATCCCACATCCCCTAATCCTGTGATTACAACTAACCAAGAAGTTGAAATGAAGAATGATGATAAAGCTTCTAATAGTAATGATGGAACCGAAAATATATTAATATCGACACTTTTATTAAGTAATGGAACATTTTTTGGGTATTTCATTCTCAGGCGATATAAGAAACAGTCAAATCCGAAATTAAATCACAATATTGAAACTTTGTTTAAACAATCGACTTCTTCGTCCCAATATCTTGAGGAAACAGGGATAAACAAACAGATAGAGGATTTAGAGCAGAAAATCGCAAAAATGAAAAATGAATTTAGTTAATTCAAATATAGTATGTCGTAATTTTCAGGTTTCATGATATAAAAAATTAATAATTTATTGCTATGATCCCTGAAAGAATTCTTTCATTGCTAGTAAAGAAAATTGAACAGGTAGATTCCGTTGGGTTTAAATTTACTTCTCTATCCTAAAGAATTTTAGGTAATAAGTTTTCAGGTTCAAAATGAAAATATACCGAATCTGTTAATAAACAGACGGAAAAATGTATTTTATCTTCTTCTTCTAAAAATATCAATAAATCCTCTTGTAATAATCAATACCTTAAGTATAAATCAAATATCATGAACACTTAGGCTATTGATGTTTAAAATGTTATATATAGCAATAAATCTGAATCTATATATTTTCTGAACCATATTCGATATTTTTAAGTCTACTAAAGAATTGCTTACAAAACTAGATTATCTATATTTTTAGGGGTAGCGACCAGGCTATACCCCTGAGAAGAATTTTTGCTGAATTCCCGATTCTGGTCGCTTGTTCTCTACAGGTCTTATCCTAACAGATTGAACCGACAAAAAAAAATATCCTTTCAATGGAATTCAGATTTCATTTTTAAATTGAAATCTTAGCTTTAACACTCTAATTCATACTTATAAACTTTCTCTAGAGAAAATATACGAAAATCGAAGAGTTTCTCTAGAGAAAATGTCCTAGTATTCGAAAAACCGAAAATAGACTAATCAAAAAAGCGAGTTATTTTAAATAATATGTCAATAGTTAAAAGAATTCAATGATACTCTCAATTGTATGAATTGTCTTTTCGATATCATCCTCATTATGACAGAAATTAAGACCACCTAATCCGTGGTAACCTGTAATATGTCTATTTAACAAAGCTAGTTGAAGCAAAGATTCCGCTTCCTTATTCTTTCGTCCTATTAATTTAGTTATTGTTTTATCTGAAGAATAATGTGTGATTGCGTGTATAAAAACCATTGATCCATTCCCCACGGCAGTGAAATTTACATTATTATCTGTAAAAAGATTATTTAACCTTATAATTGCTTGTTCTCCTAACTTGTTAATCCGTACATAATCTTCTCTACTATTTTTCAAAATATCCAGAGTTGTCAGTCCAGCAACCATGCTAAGAGGGAATGCAGAAAAAGTTCCACCTCCTATTAATGTAGGATTCTCTTGTGTTGGATCTGCTAGGTTTAAAATTTCACTTTTACCCCCAACAGCACCCACAGGGAACCCCCCTGAAATTATTTTCCCCATTGTTGTTAAATCTGCAATTACGCCAATTTTATCTTGATATAAGCCGTAATGATATCTATAACCTGTGATAATCTCGTCAAAAATTAGTACAATATCATTATCCTCCGTTATTTCACGAATCTGTTTCAAATATTCTTCTAAAACAGTGATTCCTCCCCCTCCTCCAAGAACAGGTTCTATTATCACGGCAGCTAAGTCATCTTTATGCTGTTGAACTAAATCGAAAAGCGTCTCATCATTTATATTAAAAGTAATAACACCAGCGTCCTCTATGTGATGGATACCTGGCGTATCTCTTCCTGTAAATGGAAAACCCACATCATAAAAAAGAGTATCATTTGCACCATGCCATCCAAGTTTAGCTTTCGCAACTAGATTACGATTAGTATAACTACGCGCAAGTCTAGTGGCATACATTGTCGCCTCTGTTCCAGATGTGCAGAAACGAATCTTTTCGACTCCAGGGGAATTTCTAGTTAAGCGCTCTGCAAATATTGTTTGTTCCTCAATTACCATTCCTGGGTGCCAACCATTTTGCAATCGTTCAATCGCAGCATGACGAATTCTTGGATCGTTATGTCCAATTAATTGTGAAAAATGACCTCCCCAATAGTCAAGATATTTGTGCCCATCAATATCAAATACTTTATTTTTATTGGCGTTAATAATGAAGACTGGAAAACCCCCTGTACGTGGAAGACCGAAATTTCTAAGATTATGGGAAATTCCTCCGGCTAAAACTTTTTTAGAACGGTTCCATAACATCTCTGAGCGTTTATGTTGTTCTCGAAATTTTTTTACTTCATCTTCTTTAAAAGGCACTTGAATCAACTCAAATATGCTTAATTTTAGAAATTTTTTGATTAATTTTTCCAGATTCTCTCGGTGTTGCAAGGAACTGGTAAGTCAATCATTGTATACAAACCTGGATCTGCATAATATATTTTGGGTATTAAATTAGCCACCATGGCACTTGTGCCCAAATCTCCATGAACTCCGCCTATTAATTTTTGTTCAATTTTGGGAGTTCCTTCTATAATTACACTATCGTATTCCTCATGATCTCCTGCATATGCTAAAAAATCTAAACTTACTAGATCGTTTTCATCTTTTTTTGCGACTGCAGTACTTTTGAGACCACAGACATCACCTTTCTTTACTACCTCACCATATGATGTAATAAACTCTTTCTCGGCAATTATATCCTCTGGGGGAAATTCTTGTAATTCATCAAATTCTAAACCTAAAGCTGTAATAATCATATGAATCGATTCAGTCAAACCTACATGTCCTGTTATTTCTTTTTGCTGTATTTTTCGGCGAAATTCATTAGGAGTCAGTCCAGTACCAATTTTCCTTTGGAATGGTTCACGTCTTCGTGCTGAATTCATCATTCGCGTAACTTTAATACTTTTTACATGCTGACACGGAGCAGTTAACACGATTGGTAATAAGTCCATCAAATAACCTGGATTGATGCCCGTACCAACAATTGAGACATTGTTTTTTATTGCTAATTCTTTTAGTTCTTCTGAAAGCTTTGGATGAGTCTTTAAGGGAAAAGATAATTCTTCACAAATGGAAATTACATTACAACCTGCCTCTACGGCTTGTTTTATTAAAGGTACAACCTTCTTTAGCGAGGAGGCGGTAGCTATGATGACTACATCGATATTTTGGTTACATGACAATATTTCACTTAAGTCAGATTCAACTATAATATCTTGACTATTAGGTAAGTTGAGAATATCACTTAGTCGTTTTCCTTTTAGATGCGGAGCCATATCTACTCCCCCTATTAGGTTGATATTCTCTCGTGAAATTAAAAGCCTTGTAATTATTTGCCCCATTGGGCCTAAACCAACTTGGATTACATTGAATCTTTTTCTCATTTTTAACAATCTCAAACTTTGATTAAAGAGGCTAATAAATTGATAAGAATAAAACCTTTAGGAATTTATTTGAAGAAATAAAATAAAGGAATAATAACCATAAATCAAAATGAGCTGCTTTTATAATCTTAAATATCACCAAAGTGAATATAATTCCTGAATTACCTTTCTTCCATTGTTATTGATGATTGAAACGCCTTTGCCTCCTTTGTTCAAACCATTTCGCAGGTTTTCCCTTACCAGCTGTACTATATTCAATTGCATCTATCATTGCAGGAATCATTCTGTAAGGTATGCTTACAATCAATTCATTTGGGTCATATTTGTGAATACGACGAGCTGTCGGATCACCCATTGTTATATTAAAATTTCCAGTTACAAGAGGATATGTTATCGCACTCCAACACAGGGAACCTGTTACGCGAGGTTTTATGGGAAAACCATGGTAATCAGCTAGAAATATCAATTTGCTTGCTTGCCATGGGTTAGAAAGAATAAGTACAAGATCTGGTCTAAATTCTGATTTATTTAATGGACTAAAAATTAAAAATTTAGCAAGATTTAATGGAGGTGGAGCAATTCTATGAGTTTCCCCTATAGACTGTCTTGCGATCGCAACAGTTGCCCATAATTTCTCACCTTCAACAAGGATTCTCTCTAAACCCTCTTTTTTATCACCAAAGCCAACATGCCATCTTCCTCCTGGACAAGAACAACTATTTTTACTCATACATATAATATCACCAGAACTCGCCAGTTTCAAGGCTTGACATATTTCAATGGCCTTCTTTATTGTTGCTTGGGCTTCTTCATCCGAGTAAGTCACAGAAATAGGGTATCCTTTTAATTCAAGAACAGAAACCAGAATATCGGCATAAGATTTCCAGTTTCTATAATTCAGATCCATCGTAAATCCCATTTTTAACAATATTTGGAATTGATAAAGATGTTTCTTTCCATTATATTTTAAAGAAAAAGACTGATTTAAATAGAATAGAATTCGCAATAATGTTTGAATCTTTATTTTAAAAAATTATAAAAAAAATAATGTACGAAAAGAAGAATGTAAGCTTGCGAACATATTTAATTCATATTTGCTAAGATTTTTTCTTAATTAATATAATAAGAATAGAAAACAACATTAATAAAGTAACAAATCTAAAAGGCAAGGTTGAAGGAGGTGAAGGAGGAGAAAGAATAGTAAATGGATGATCAGATATATCCATGGCATAAAATCCATAAGAATCAAACGCAACGATTTTGATCAAGTAAGTAGATCCCAAGGAGATGTTTTGTAAATCCCAATGATAATTCGTAGTATTTAACTCTGAAGCGAGTAAATTCCAAGCAGTTCCATTATCAGATGAGTAATAGATATTATATTCAACATGGTGGCCTAAAGAATCCTTCGCAGGAATCCAATCAATTAAAACTTTACTTATTAAGGTTTCCCCCCAATTGGGGAATAGAATAACTGGTCTTGATAAATGATTAGGGGTGATTGATGGATTAATTTCGGTATTTCCAATAAGATGAATGTTTGCATACCAATAATTCTCAGAAAAAGTATTATTTTGGTTTTTATCATAACAATAATTTGATCGAAAATCATTCCATTTGACAATATTGCCTTCTGATTCTGCCCCAAAAGATAATCCAAATATACCATTATCAAATATCGCGTTGTTAACAATTAAATTATTACTACAATAAATATGGACAGGTTCAGGCCAACCTTGAGTTCCGATTGTTACACCCATAGAATTCTCATTAATAGTGTTATAAGCAATAGTATTATTATCAGCATATTCAAGCAGAATTCCCTTTTTATTACCTTGAATAATATTATGAGATATGTTTCCATTCTTAACGTCAAATAACCAGATCCCTAATTCTCCCCCCATTAATGAACAATTATTAATGCAAAAAGAAACATTCGTATTCCTTATATGAATTAAGTTCCCAACACGACCTGATGATGATATACTCTTGAGAGATAATCCCTCAATAGTGTATGGATTTGATTGTGAACCATCCCCTTTCCAATTCTCTGCCTGAATTAATTTATAAAACTCAGAATTTCCATTTATTTCAAGAATGCTTATATCAAATTCTGTAAAGTTATATATTCTGGTAATATACGGATTATAATCCTCAGCTAGGAGCTGATTCTTTGAATCGTAAACTGATATATTTTCTACCATATAAACTGAATTGATACTCGTAGGGTAAAATAAGGCTGTATCAACAGGAATCGAGATATTTCTAATACCCATCTCCCAATAACCTGTATTAAAACCTCCAACACTGATATCTTTCTGCGCATAGGAAGTTAAACCAAGTTTGAAATGATATTCTCCTGGAGTAGTAAAGTTCACTTCCGCTTCGATTATTAATCTGTCATATCTCCCATTTCCATCTGTATCCAGACCCCAATCGCTATACTTTCCTGTTAAAACGGCTCCATAACCATCAAACTCTGTAAAATTATATATACGAGTGATATATTCCAAATTCCGTACTCTATCAATAATAGAATTTTGGTCTGTTATCAGTGCCTCATCCAAGAAATAAGAAGAGTTTAATCGTGTCGCATAACTGTTAGTATCTATAGGTATGGCTAAACTATGGAATCCCACAGAAAAATAGTCTTCAACTTCTCCTGAAAAAATAAGGTATCCTACAGTAGATCTCATAAAAACAGAAATTACATATGTGCTTGGTATAGTTACATTAATTTTAACCTCGATAATAAGCTGATTAAATAGTCCATCACCATCTGTATCTTGACCCCAATCGTTTAAGATCCCAGTTAGAAAAGCTACAGGTGGATCAAACTCGGAGTAATTGTAAACACGAGTAATATAAGGATTATATACTCCTTCCCCCCACCAAGGCCAAATATCAGAGAATGTAATGTAATCTATTCTATAAGAAGTATTTAATCGTGGTGAATAAAATAAACTAATGCCTGAAAAAATGAAATGGACGTTGAAAATTCCTACATAATAATAATATTCCTCAACGCTTTGACTAAAAGTTAAAGTTTTATTGTATTTATTAAAGACTTCTGTCGACTCAAGTCTGATACCGATATAATATGAGCCTGCTATCGTGATGTTCAATTCCACCTCAATAATTAACTGATTAAACAAGCCATTACCGTCATAATCGTTTCCCCAATCATTATAGTTTCCTGTTAGATAAATAGCAGGGGGATCGAACTCGGTGTAATTGTACAACCGAGTAATGTGGGGATAGTTAACTAAACCTATTATATTGGATGTCTCATTTTTGATTCTAACAAATCTTACATTGTAATCGCTATTTATTTGTTGAGAATATAAAGGAGTGATATTGAAATACGTGGATACGGTGTGAATTCCTACCTCCCACACCTCAACCACTTCTTCCAAATAAGAACGTGACCCCTCCCAAGGGAATATAAGACTTAGTTCAAGTTCATAAACGCCCCCTATTGTAACATTCATTTCTGTATCAATAATTAGCTGATTAAATAAGCCATCTGAATCTGTATCAAAACCCCAATCAGCATAATTACCTGTTAGAAAAGCTGCAGGTGGATCGAACTCGGTGTAATTGTACACACGGGTAATATGGGGAGAATGAACTGAGCTAATTATTTTATTTTCCGAATTTCTAATTATAATAGAATTTACCCTATAAGGCGTTTCCAGTTGTTGAGAATAAAGAGTAGAAACATCAAAAGAGATAGAGACGGTATGAATCCCAATCTCCCACACTCCACTTACTATTTCATTAAATGAATTATCTCCTTTAACAGTACTTAAGAAAAGTTTGAGTGAATAAGAACCATTCAACGTGGAATTTATTTCTATATCAATAAATAACTCGTTAAATCGGCCATCAGTATCTGTGTCTTGGCCTCGATCGAAATAATTCCCTGTAAAGTATAAATCAGGTGTTTTAAATTGGCTAAAATGATAAAAAGATGTATTATAGGCGTTGATCCAGAAATGTTGGTAGATATATGGGGCCCAGATCAAATCTTTTGCTAAAGAAGCCATATCTAACGTGAAAGATCCATTCAACTTAGTAGAATAAAATGATCTAGCTGAAATATTTACCATAATGGTTTTGATACTTGAATTCAAATATCCACGCCAAGAAGCTGTTATGTTTGAGCTTTCTGAAAAATATGGGTTAACCGATTCTAGTCTGAGATCCAATCTATATCCTCCTGCTTCTTGAACTTTAATTGTAACCTTCAATGTGATTCCCTCGAGTGAATTATCATCATCAACATCATATCCAGTATCTGAAAATCCTACAATAATTGCAGAAGCTTCTTCAAAGTCATTAGAGTTGTAAGTTTGGGAGGTAAGATACATTAAAGCTAAATCACACCCCCAGTAATCAGGATTAGTCGTAATACACATCCAAATTTCATAATACCCATTTTCTCCACTTGTATTGATAGCTTGGCCATCAAATGTAAGAGAAATGTTATTACTAGATGGTTGTATAATTTCTTCATCAATACCTAAACATTGTCCGTTTGTACTTTTAAGAACGCCTAATAGATAGAATATCTGAGAGAAATTTGATAAACTTATGTTAGCTATCACTAGGCTGTCAAAGAAACCATTTTTATCTTCATCGGTAGTATAATCGACCCAAGATTCATTATTGATAAAAAAGTTTTCTGTTCCTTGCGCTGATGTGTTTTTTAACTTGCTTATGTTCCTTAATTCTTCAACTAAAAGCATTTTAGACTCTATATTTGAGTTTAATTGTAAAAGGGGCGTATTCATACTAATTATTAGCAAAAGCATTAACGAAATTCTTAATCCTAAGTTCAATATTCATTCATCTTGATCTAGAGAAAAATTACTCAATCTAGGCGAATTATCCTTATAAAATTTACTCCTTAATCCAGATTATTAATTGATGTCAAAAGCACATCAGATTATTAATTGAATCACCTTAAGCAGATAAGATTCCTAGATTCAAAAATGATACCCCAAAGGTTGTACTTTGTTTTTCTTTATATTTATCTCTAAGAAAAAGGAATGATGGATAGAATTAACGAATAAATTATAGCTAATTCTTTGATTTTCTCTTAATCATCTGTAATCCCTGCAAGATATTTTGCAATATTCTTTTTCTCTTCAATGTCATATTGTTTTAATATTGCGACATCCTCCATTGCTGGACTGCCACCACCATGAACTCCAGCGACAGCGACTACCCCTCCCAGAGATGAGCAGAGGACATCGGAAAGCGTTCTGAATAATTTATAAACATTTTCAGCAGGAACATCTTCTTTTCTCTTAATATATTTCTGGAGTAAAGGCCCAATTTTTTCATCAAAGAAGTCCTTTTCGTAAGGTAATGTCGCAGGTAACCCTCCAGCTAAATCAGCTAAAATCTCCGCCTCGTGATAAAAATTCATACCTGCATGTTTTCTCCCGACATTGCAAAACACTGGATCAGGAATCATGGTTCCAGATTCATCCCTTGTCGCCTTATGAGCTGCAGCGATTCCTGCTGCATTAACTAACTCCGCATTACTGATCATGCTTGCAAGTTTGGTTTTGACATGCTTTTTATCTGCAACTCCATTATATTCGCTCACTAATGCCGCAAAACCCATTTTAATGTCAGTAGATGCAGGTTTACACCCTGTATAGCTATGACGATGGTAAAGTGCAAAAAGAAGAGCGAGCCATCCTCCAAACTGATGTTCTCCTTCATAACCTCCTAAAAATACTCTATCATTAGGTAT
>JBHLKP010000074.1:0-16809 GCA_048886525.1 Candidatus Hodarchaeota archaeon
CATTGAATTTTTTAGTTTCAGCTCCATTTATATTCATATCTGGTACTATTATTGAATTAATGGGTATCCCTTTAACTTTAATCGGTTGTATGTTATTGGGATTTCTCTCTTCTGGCTTCTTCTTTCTCTCTCTTCGATCTCTACCCAAAGGCATTTTAAAAGAAGAAGATGAGTAGATAAAAGGAAAAAATATATTTTCTATAGAGAGATATTCAAGCTATCTTCTTAAGAGGTAGTAAATTGGAAAAAATGCTCTTAGAAATTCCATCGATGTTAGAAACTACACGATTAATCATCAGAAAATACAAGAAAGGTGATGGTGAATCTTTGCTTAATTTATTAAAGAAGAATGACAATCGCGAATTTTTAAGAGACCATATTACAGAAGCATCCAACATTAAAACTCAAAAAGAAGCAGAAATTAGAATAAGACAATTTATTACCTCTTGGGTAGCACGAAAGAGATTTGTTATGGGAATATGGTTAAAAACCTCGCATACATATATTGGACAAATCTGGGTCGAACCTAAAAAATGGGAAGTTCCCTCTTTCGAGCTTGGATGGTTTTTAGACCGAGCTTATCAGGGACAAGGATTCGCTACCGAAGCAGTAAGAAGATCAATTGATTTTCTTTTTGATAATTTAAAAGCTCATAAAATAATCGTATTGACTCGAGATGACAATTTAAGGAGCTACAAACTTGCTGAAAGGTGTGGATTTACTAAAGAAGGACATTTTCGTGACCATAATGTTAAAGACGGAAAAAGATTCGGTCTCTATTGCTACGGGTTGTTGAAGCACGAACATACATCAAAAAATAAGTAATTTTGATTATTGTCCCAACGTTTTACGTTTAGAAGATTTTTTTCCTCTTGAAAACTGAATAAATCCCACAAAAAAGATGAAATTCCAACAGTACTGATTTAGTTAAGAAGGATCTTCTTAGAGATAATGGGAGGGTTATTCTTCTTAATTATATTATGTGAAGGAAGAATAATCATCTACTTGTTGCCCTAATCGGTTGAAATTCGCGAGTAGTTATCGTATTCGCAATAAGTAAAAAAGCCCAACCATTGTATGAAAAAATAGATAACCATTCCAAAAAGGGATTATTTCCACTTGTTCCAACAAATATGATTGAGAGAAAAAAGAAAGCATCAATCAAGGCGACTCCAATCCCGAAAAGAATAGTAATTTTATGAATATTAGAATTAATAAGAAAGGCAGTGTTCATTAAGATTAATATTGGGAAAAAAGTAAGGAAAATAGTTAGGCTCCAGAATACATGTTGAGGGAATGTCTCGTGAGTTTCAGAAAACACACCTGTCATAATTATTGCAAATCCGTTGATACACCCGAAAAAAAGAGATGTTATCAATAACCTGCTACTTTCTTTTTTGGTAGCCCATTTATAGAACCCAATATAGAATATAATCGAAGCTATACCTGTGAGAACCATCCCCACGTTATAAAAAATCGCTCCGTTAGGATTATCGTAAAAATCTCCTAGTGTACTTAAGTAATTATCAAACCAATTGAATGAAGACGGAAAGAAAAGAATAGAAATTATGGTAAATGTAACATAAGATAATACACCCGTAAAACCAGCTATACAAAAGATTGGCCATTCAAAAAAGGGAGGAAATGATTTCTTGGACGATTTTTGCATAAAATTTCATCATGAATTAGTTATATTGTACTGAGTTAAATTTGTTTTATAGATGGTTGTTCGTGCAATTCCTATTTTCCCACTTCATTTCTATATAACAAACCTGTATTTTTTTTTATATAAAAATAGGTTTTAATCAACATTCGCAGTTAACACAAATTTACAATTAAATGTTTAAGTAAAAAAAACACTTATAAGACGAATCGACCCCTCAGCATGTATGGAACAAAAAATTCAAATCTCGGAATTTCCCATGGTTTCAAAAACTGCACTTATGCCACTATATTGCAAAGCGATCGATTATCAAGCAAAAAATTCGATATTAAAAGATAAATTCTCTTATGATCTCTATAATCGGATTGAATTTGATTGGAGTATCGTAAAAAAAACAGTACGAAGTTTTGATCCGATATTAATGGGGATACGGGCGAGAAAATTTGACCAGATGTGTAGACAATTTATAGAACAACATCCCAATGGAATTATTGTGAGTTTAGGATCAGGAATAGATTACCGTTTTGGGAGAATTGATAATAATAGATGTTACTTTGTCGATTTGGATTTTCCAGAAGTCTTGGACTTCAGAAAATTAATTACTCCGATATCAACGCGAAATATATTGATTGGACAATCCATTTTGGATTATTCGTGGATTAAACAAATTTTAGAACTCAGTATAGAACATCGTGTACCTGTTTTCTTCATTGCCGAAGGTGTAATGATATATTTTGAGATACCAGAAATACAAGAATTGTTAAAAAATCTAGGTCAGGCTTTTCCTCAAGCAGAAATTTTTTTTGACATGTTTAGCGAGAGAGCTAAAAAAATAGCCGAGAGTAGATTAATGTTTAAAGATGAGAATGTGAAAATAAAGAGTGCATTAAATTCTGGAAAGCAGATCGAGGAATGGGGGATTGGATTCAAGCTATTATCAGAATGGTATCTGTCAGACGATCCAGATGCAAGAAGAGGCTGGATGAAATTTGTATGGGTAATTCCAGCAGTGAGGAAATTACAATATTTTATTCATGGGAAGTTTGAAAAATACGATTGATTTTTTTTATAAAAACTATCACTGAAAAAACTTCTTAAAGAGTAAAGTTATTCACATATCTTGAGAATTGAACACATATTCCACTAATTAAGCTTTATTACTACTTGTTGGTAGAAAACCAGAATTAAACTTAAAAAATTTGAGTATTTTGCGTAATAATCCCTTATTACCTGTTTATTTTGTCATTCGTTTGTGTTTAAATGCACAACAATACAGTTTCTTTTAAAAAAAAGGAGTTCTTTTCAGTGGCCGAAATAAGGATATATCAAAATAATTATAAAATATCTGTTCGGAGGCCTATAAGCTAATGGGACTCAGTACATCAAAATTTATGCGATTAAGAGGGGATAATCTTGAAACCGCAGTTAAAACATTTAACAAAGAGAAAAAATATGTAATTTTTTGTTCCAATATTCATGAAGGCCCTCCAGAATACTTTGAAGAGATAATTCAAACTTTAAGCCCCTGTGATTGTGTACTTTACGAGAGAATAGGAAAAGATGTGGATTCCCTTCCAGAATCACTCCTCCCTTACTGTGTGTTATTTGATATCTGGAGTACCCTTCTCTTTCAGCCTGTTAACCATAACAATTTTATCTTTAGTAACCAAGCACGAGAAGCACAAGAGAGGAAAAACTGGGAATGGTGTGACATATGGTTTAGCCAAGTCTTCGAAGAGCTTAGAACTAGGCTACCCAACCAAGAGGATATTGAGAAATATCTTATATATTTGTATAACAATCACGTTGACGGGAAATTTTATTATCCTATGGATAATGTAAGATATCTTACAACAATTCAAACTTTTTTTCAAGAGGATCTAATAGGTCAGGTCCTAATCAATTTTCGTAATAATCATTTAACTAAGTGTATTCAATACAAATTAATTGAAGGAGTCCAACAATTGGGGATTTTTTATGGAGCAAGTCATGGTGATTGCATTGAAAAGTATTTGGTTGAAGAAGCTGGTTTCATCGTTACTAGCGAACAATGGTTCAAAAACAGAGGGCCAATTGATGAAAATGAATAAGGATGATAGTTCTCGGACATGTTTTGGCATATCGAATCAGGTTTTGGATCTCGGTGGAATGTATTAAAGTAAGTAATGTTTTAAAGTATCAGTGGAGGTAGATAACTCCCTTCGATTATCTTCTGGACATTTTTATGATTTTCTCGTTGAAATTCGGCCTTATACTTCTGGTACTGCTCAATTCGATCTTCTAATCAAGACGACTACGCAGAAATCTTACAAACCTTCCACATCGTTCTCCTCCTATCTTCCAAAGTTTTCTACTTGGCCCCTTGTAGATTCTTTTATTCCTTTAGTATTAACTCTAGATGTTCTTCTTTCTGTATTTTTACCTTTCTCAGTAATTTATTGGTTTAAAAGGGAAAAGAAATTAAAATAGAACGTGAAATGATCAATTTTTCTTGAATCTAATTTCTCCTTACTCATATATTGTTCTTCTGTTAAACCTGTAATGACTTCACCAAGTACGAGTGTAATTTCAGGTAATTCAATGATATCGTAAACCTGGTATTCCAAAATCAGGGGGTATTTCTGAACCACAGCCGCATTAATGTATAATGATGATTCTTCACTGAAAATTTTAATCAGAAAGGTTGAATTATGATCTATGCGTTTTCCTTTTTCTATATATAAAAAAACATATCTATTTTAAAGAGTTAAGGGACGGAGACATTTCCTTAACTTTCGTAGGCGGTTGAACTGTTCCCAATGCATAAGTAATATGGATATTCAATGAATTATGTCTCCTGTTTATGTTGTATTATCAAAAAAATGCTTTACCAATTCCTTAATCATTTCTTATTTAAATAATTTTTTTTTCTCTTTTTCAAATCAAAATTTTCTTGAAGTGATAGCTTGATGCAGAGAAAAATCCTTGTAATATTCTTCTTATTTATCTTTTTTTTACCATTGGTAGGTTCAGTATCAGCTTGTACTATTTTTACTGTAACAGATGGTCAATCAATCTTTTTTAGTGGAAATGAGGATAATAGTGAAGCTTTTCAATGGAGAATATGGTTTAATCCTTCTACGAAAAACAAATACGGTAGAGTATTTCTTGGTTACAGGATAGGTAACAATTTAGACGTTCCAATGGCTGGTTTAAACGATCAAGGACTAGCTATAGATTTAAACGCTGTTCCTTATATTCCAGTAGCTAAAAATCCTGAACGAGAGAATTTCTATGGTGTGATTTTTACAAAATGGTTAGAAGATTGTGCTACGGTAAACGAAGTAGAAAATTGCCTTGCAACATATAATTTAGTTGATCTAGAACAGAATCCCAATCAAATTCATGTTGCTGATAAAACAGGTAATGCAATAGTAATTGCTGTAGATTCCGATGGTGAATTAAACACCATTAATATTTCAGGATACTATTTAGTGTCTACAAATTTCAATCTTAATGATAAAGATCTAGTATCATCTGAACTACAACAGAATGGGAGATATAATAGAACTGCAACTGCCTTAGAAACGTTATTGGATGAAAATAATCTAAGTGTAGAAGGTTGTCGCAATATTTTAGAAGATACAGCCTTGAATCCTAATTTAGGATACGCTTATGTAGCGGATTTAAAAAAAGGATTAATATATCTCTATTCTCATGATGATTTTGACCGTACAGCAGTTTTAGATATTCATGAAGAGTTGGCCAAAGGAACACATTCATATGCTATTGAAACTCTTGTTACACAACAAACGGGTGTTATAAAACCTTATATCCGCAATAGTATTTTCGTTTCATTACTAATCATACTTATTGTAATTGGTTTGTCTTTAGGGATCTATTTTTTCAATATTAGGCTTTTATTTTACTCTGTACCAGTTAAAGAAGAGAAATATCCTAGTCTGTTGTCATCATTTTCCTCACGATTGAGATTTTTACAACCAAAGTCCCGACTTCTAATAGCAAGCATTCTATCTGTAATTTCTTTCGTATTTTTGAAAGCTTTCATTAAGATTGGACCGATTTTTGTCACTTTTGACTGGACTTCAATATTTTACATCTATCTTACGATATTTCCTGTTTTAGTAATTGGTACTAATTTTCGCCCCTCTGTAGCATTAATTTTATCCAGTTTAGGAATTACTTTCGATGAACTAACTTTTTGTTTCTTAAACGGTTATGGAGGAGAACTATGGATTCAGCTCATCTTATCTCTAAGTCCCCTAGTTGGAATTAGTGTTTTAATCGCTTTACTGAGGGAAAAAAATTCGTTCCTAGCTTTCTTCTTGGGAGCCTTTTGGTATATAACTGGATTTTACATTCCAGCCTATCTCTATTATTGCGTAATATTTGAATTTGATTCCATGGCATTATTCCTTTATATCGCTGCTCATGTTCTAATTTATATTGTTTTAATTCCCGTAGTTTTTCTTTTTAACAAAACTTTTCAACGTATTACACAAAAACAAGATCTAGAAGCACTATTATATCTCAATGAATCTACTGGGCCTGAAAAGAATAATTCATATGAAAAGAATAGTCATTAATCTGTCTCTGAAAGAATTTGTACCTGACCTGGGTTCGTTTCAGAGTTTATATACAAACAAAAATTGTATCTTAAGATGGTAAGATTTTTATACCTTAAGTCCCTATCAGTTTTGAATGATATGAAAGGCATAAAAGTGTATATTGATCCAAAGATTGAAGAAGAATTTCGAAAAACCGCCATGAAAATATTTGGTTATGGAAAAGGATCTTTAAGTAAAGCAGCAGAACAAGCTTTTAAGAAATGGGTTCAAGAATATTCGAATGACTTAGAAGCAATAAATATTCCAGAAGATCCAATCTCTGAAATCAGAGGACAGCTTGAAGGGATAACTCTCACATCTGTAGAACTCCAACATAAAGCAAAAGAATATCGTGTTGTAAATAAATAGTTTGTAGAGAGCAAGAATGTTAATTGATACAAATATATTTTTAGAAGTTCAACTCAATCAAGAAAAGGCACAACAAGCATCGGAAATATTAAAAGCTATTTCTAAGAATATCATACAAGCCTATATCACTGATTTTACCATTGATTCAATTGTAATCATTATGGAGCATTATAACAAATCGCCGGCTGAAATAAAACGATTTCTTGTATCTTTGCTTGCTTATAAAGGTCTGGATTTCTATAAGCTATCTATTTTCGACAAAATTAAAGCAACTGAGCATATGAGCTCATTACGACTCGACTTTGATGATGCTTGCATGTATCAAGCCATGCAGGTATTAAAAATCACCATTATCGCTTCCTTTGACACTGATTTTGACAAAATTCCTAATATTAAGCGGTTAAGAGCATTACCTTAGCTCTGTTTCTTTTTAAATGATAGTAAAGTAAGAACCCCTCTAAAATATTGTCTTGCAGTATTAATAACAAATATATAACAATCTAACCGATAATTTTCAACAACAGAGGAAGAGGTAAAATCAATTAATAACACTGGAATAGATTTCAATGGAATTAATATTTCAAAATATTACCCCAAATACTCAATTTGATGAAATCTCATCTCGGAAGTTATCAACCGAGATGAAAATTTATTATTTTAAGTATAAGACTCTATCGGTAAGCCATTTAGATGAACTACAGGAAGATATTAATAGATTACAACGAGCGAAAATGTTAAGCACCAATAAAACATATCAAGGGTATTTAGATAAATTAAAATTTGCGTTACCAGATGATTTTCCTGAAGTTAAATCAATCATTATTGTTGCTGTTTTTGATAAACCAATGCATACAAATTTCATATATAATGGTATAAAACATCAAGTTATTGTTCCTCATGGTTATTATATTCCTCCTATGTATTCTGAAGCTGAATTGCGTAAAGTTATTTTGAAGGACGTTATAAAAGAACCCGGATTCAGGATCGAAAGAACATTCCAAGTACACATGAAACTCCTAGCAGTACGAAGCGGATTAGGAAAATATGGTCGTAATAATCTTTGTTACATTGAAGGAATGGGTAGTTTACTAAAATTGATTGCATACTATACCGATTTTAAGTTTAAAACAGATAATTGGACGGATATTCAAATGATGGAACAGTGCAAAAATTGTAAGGGCTGTATCAATAGCTGTCCAAACAAAGCAATTAGAGAAGATAGTTTTATAGTCGATATAAACAGATGTGTGACTCTCTATAATGAAATTGAAGGTACATTTCCTGATTGGATGGATAAAAATGTACATAATGCCTTGTTTGGGTGTATGCGATGCCAGCAATTCTGTCCTGCTAATAAATCTGTAATAAACTTATTTGAGAAATTTGAGAATATTCCTGAAGAAGAAACCACGAAAATTTTACACGGAAAACCAGATGACGATCTTCTAGAGTTACTTGTTAGTAAACTACGAATAGCAAATGATGTCAATTCATTAAAACAGTTTTTTCCAGTTGTAAGTAGAAATCTAAATGTTCTTCTTAAACCCGTTTAAGCTAATTGATCTAAAGAACCATAAAAATGATTGTAAATGCTAGGAAGTTATATAAAAACCCATGTGTGATTTCCCGAGGATCATCGTAACCTGTAAATTCCACCACTGGTTCTTATAGCCAATTCTGTATCTCTCTAATTTAATAATTTAATATATTGTCTGTCAAATATAAAATATCAATCCCCAAAAATAATACACCTAAAATCAAATTAGCAAAACGATTCGGTTTATCTTTCAATATAACCAATACTACAATATATTAGGATATCCTGCTATTAAGTACAAACGAATACCAATACAAATATGCCTAAAATTACGTGGAAAACTTAAAGAATGCGCCACACTGGAGTTTTAAAAAGGATAAAGACTATTAATCTTAGAGTAAAGCAAAATTCTTTAACCTTTATTTTGGGTCTTTATCATTTGCTTCTGAAAGATGTTGTTGGCATATTTTCCAACTTCCATCACGTTTCTCCAGAATACCAGTCCATCGAATATTTTTCGCTCCCCAAGGTTCTCCATCGAATTCTCCTTCGTCATCCACTATTGCAGAGAACCAAGCAACATCTTTATTTTGCGAAATTACGATTTTAAGGTTTCTTATTTCAAATCCCTTAGCGATATTACGTGGATCCATCCATCCTTCTAAAAATTTCTCAAATTGGTTCCAGCCTGTAGCTGTACTCTTGGAGTCCGGAAAATATGAAAAAAAATTGTCATCTTTTGCAAATATACTTTCAAAAAGCGCACGATCTTTAGTCAAAGCCCAACCAAAAGCATCGTGGAGAATTTTGCTAATCTCCTGCTTAATTTTAGTTTCATTTAAAGAGGTCAAATTAAGTCAACAAAATTTACTATGATTTGAAAATATTTGTGTTTTTTTTAGTTTTAAGATGAGTATATTCATATTAACTTGGGTCTCGAAAAAGATAATTTGATACCAATTATTCTGCGTATAGTGGAAAAAATGAAATTTATTGTCGGATGTGACCTTCCTACATTCATCGAATACTACAAAACTTGTGGAAGAGGAGATTTACAAGACACGGAAAAAAGAATTCTAATGGATGATCCTTCACACTGTATACTTTGGGTGGATGAAAAAGAAATTCTAGGTCATGTCCTTTGGCATGAATGTTCTACATTTGAACACAAGAAAGGTGATCCTAGAGATAAAAGAGATAAAAAAATTCTTGAATTCCTGTTTGGAGTAAATAAATCCCTTGTTGAACTTCATGAAGTATGGTTAAAGGAAGAATTCAGGGGGAAAGGATTTGGGAGAGATTTTTTTGGTTTTTTTGAAGTATTTATTTTAAAAAGAGGATTTAAGAACATTTTATTTTATGCAGATCATCCTGCTGCCTTAAATATCTGTAGGAATAGAGGTTATAAAGAAATTTATTATGAAGAACATGAATGGTACGTATTTGGCAAAATTCTTGAATAAATATAGAATCATCCCAGTTATTGGAGATTAGAGTGGATCAGAGATTCATCCATCATTAATGAAATGTAATAACCACCTTGTTTAACGATAAGACAATATTTTCTATTCAAAACGGTATTCGTCGACATCCATAATGGGTTTAAACCCAACATTCATGTAAATTTTGTTTGAGGTTGGATTTGCTAAATCTGTGAAGAGAAAACAGTATTTTTTACCCTCGTCCAATATGGATTGACATAACTTCGCTACAAGCTCGGTTGCGTATCCTTTCCGTCGGTATTTTGGAGGACTATAAACTAAAGTAATAGATCGGCCGTTTGTAGTCTCGCGTGAGGCTTTCGCCATGGACACGATATGGTTGTCAACCTTCAATACGTATATGATTTTTTCTGTTATCCATTTTTCCATTCCTTTAGTTAATTGTACTTGATTTCTCGCTATTTGATCTTGTGATGTATTAGCAAATGCCTCTTGAGCGAAATTTTGAGCATAATGGATCAATAAGTCCAAATTTTCTTCAGTAGCAACCTCAAATATATTTTTGCCTATTGTGTGAGGATTTACTTGGTCTAACTTGTATATTCGTTCATTCATGTTCAGGGTCTTCTTTTTTCCATGCTTTTTTGTCCATAATTTGGCAAATAACCGTGCTCCATCCTTGAAACCAAGTACACCTGGAATTTCTACCCCTGTTTCAGCGAGAAATTCTACTAGAACAGGAATAGAATCTTTCTCTTTTGTATAGGATAATATCTGGTTATAGGGGGGTGTTCTAATTGAAACCAAGACAATATCTTTGTTATCAAATATTGCTACTAATTCTGGAGCTTGTGTTGGGTCATATGCGTAAATATTAGGTCTGAGTGTCTCCAATATGCCCAATATCAGATTATTTTCCGCTTCATGTTCTTCTAAGAAATTATAACAAATCGTGCAAAATTCCTCGATATCCACATACCTTTTACCATACATTTACTTTCATATAACTTTCCTCTAACCTTTTGTATTTAAACCTTAAACAAAGAAACCAAAATGGAAAAATCGAAAACAACTCTTGATAGAAGAACAGGTTGAACTTATTAGTAAATCGGCTAATGTTTTTTGTTAGTTATTTCCCTCATTAGTAGAAAAAAGAAAGAATTTCCTCAATCCTAGTTATCTAGCTTCATTCGTTTTCTAAAAGTAAATACTACTATTAACGAGAGAATTGTTTGGAGATGTTTGTTAGGTGATGTTGGAAATTAATTATTGAGAGACATTTTTGCCAACGACTATCTTATAGATCGATAAATAGAAACTCTATTGCTACATGAAGGATAAAATGATCTTTGTTTGATGCATTTAGACTTGAACAGATTATATAGCATCAGAAAAAAAGCATGCACTCAATAATGAAAAGTTTATCTTCCTTGTTGAAGAACCTAACTTCAAAAAAGCTCCTATAATCACCAATGAAGAAAACTCTTTTAAATTCAGAGTGAATTGAACAATAGAGTTTCTGGTTGGGATTTTTCTACCTCTTTTTATAAAATGCTTTTATTTTCTTATTTTCCATTTATTTCATATTTTCCACTAAAATATTTCCCATATCTTACTTTGATTGAGATTTTTTAGCTGCTATAAATATTATTGATATTTATATTAAAATTTTCGAAATTTTTATAAAGTATATCTGTATTAACCTCTAATGGTCAAAAATTTCTAATGAGGTTAAATTTGAAAATGAAAAAAATCATAATAATCCCAATAATTATAGTTCTAATTCTTATGTCGTTTTTTATTGAAAACTTGACTTCTTCACCAGTAACAGGTTATCCTATCATTGATCCTCCTTCCTCACCACCATCATCAGCACCATCTACCTATATTATTCGACCTAATGGAGATGTGGGATCATATAACTTTTATAGTCCTCCTTTATGGAGCAAAGTAGATGAAAATGTCCAACAACCTACAGCTGGAGATGGAAATTATATCTATGGAGGTTATAATGCTCATGCAATTTTTGATATGTCAGAATTTAAAATGGAAGCTGGAAAAGTATGTACAGGAATAAAAGCTTGTGTTTATGGCAAAACGAGTGGTTTAACAGAGTTTGTTTGGGGATCTCTGAGTTGGAGAACCCAAGAGGGAAATTCATGGTCTAAAGAAAAAACTCCATCTTGTTATTTCTCAACAACATATAGATGGTCTAATGTATCGTGGAGCGGTTTAGCTTTATCTCAAACGGATTTAAACAATTTACAAGTAAGAATTGCCCACTATAGAGTTATTTCACGAATGACAGCTAATATATACACAAATACATTATATTTAGTTATAACTTATGATAATCCTCCTCCACCAAGCTGGTCTGTTCATGGCACTATAACTGATATTGAAACCAGACAAGGTATAGAAGGAGTAGCTATAGAATTACATGTAAATCACGCGAATCATGACACTAATCCGACAGATTATACAAATATACTTATCAGTTCGACATCTACGGATAGTAATGGACTGTATAAAGTCAGTGGGTCATTTAATGTCTTTTCAAATACTGATAATGTATGGGTAAAAGCATCAAAGATTGGGTATTGCGAGGATTACCATGATTTAGATATCGATGGTGAAAATTATATTTGGAATTCAAACCTGCAATCAAAATCATACTCACTATCGTGGATTTTCCCAGCTCCAGGTGATGTTATTTTTGGTGTAGGGCCTCCTAAATTCAACATCAGTTATTCTAAAACGTCAGATATCGATACCGTCAAACTTTATCTTAATAGTATAGATATGGGAAAAGTTTCATCAAATGATACAGTTGAATTTACTTATAATCAAATTTTAGATGGTAATGTAACAGCAGAACTGAAAGGATATGAAAATGGAGTAAAAGTTGAAAGTAAAAGGCGTGAATTTTATTTCAGGAAGAAAGTGTTTGAACAAATTGAAAAAGTAGATGAAGGATACGAATTTATAGGCACCCAACTTTATTCTATCCTTCATGATCCAAATGGGGACAGAAGTTACTCTCACTTTACTAAATCACAAATAATTACTGATTGGTTTGAACACAAAATCAATTATGGTGCTTCTCTCACTATCGCAGCTAAAGCGAAGGCAAGTCTCTTTGGTACAGGTGTAGCAGCATGTACCGAATTGAAAGTAGAATTAGAAGGTACAAATACTTGGAAACACATTACCACAATAACAGATACAACAGATATTAGCTCAAATTTTATATGGAGTAACCCTGATCCAGATTACGTTGGTCCTGGTTTCGGGGATACTTATTGGGGTGAAGCCTGGGGGTATCGTTGGATTTGTTATGGAACTCACATAGAATGGTACTCTGAAATTAGTTCACCAAGCGGAAAAATTACTCAATATTTAGATCCTTACTTTGAATATGGAATTAATAGGTCTCATCAAGTACTGCTAAGTGATGATGAGGCACCAGAAGAATGGAGGCAACTTAATCCACATCACAATGATTATCAGAATGTAGAGTGGTTTGATCAATTAACTGTTCAAGGAGGGATTCCTTACTCAAAATCGTATGAGACCAAAACCACTGAGGGATATGAACACACTTATTCTCTTAAACTTAGTAGTAAAATTCAAGTAACCTTTTCCTGTATTTTTGCAGAAGCTAAAAAGGAGATTGAACTCCATTTTAAGTATGCATACTCTGCAGGCCATGAAAAATCGACTGTGAGAAAGACCGAATATATAATATATGATACAGAAGAAACCGACCTTATCATCAATCAAATAGGTGTTGACAAAACCTTTGGGACCCCCATTTTTAGAGCAGTGACAGGTATGCCAAGCTTAACATCAAATCCCTATGAACACAATACAGCAGATTACACCGCTCCCTATATCGATTTACCTACGATTCTCATGGATACAGATGGTGATAACCTAGGGCCAACACAAGCAGATACCCCACTGGTGGAAGTGGACATTACTGAAGAAGATCTCATAGCTAGGGCATATATTCGTTATTCCATTGATGGAGGATCTAGTTGGAAAACTATTGATCTTGAAAACGTTACTACACAGCAAATCTATAATCCTGATAGGTGGATTGGCAAATTTCCAAAACACAATCATGGAACAACTGTTCTGTGGTATATTCGAGCTGAAGACCGATCTGGATCTGGAACGGATCGAAAAAATCCATATGGCAACTATTTCACATATACTGTGATTAATCGCCATCCTATCGTCAAAGTACTATCACCCAATGGCGGGGAAAAATTCCTCGACATTGTTAATATTACTTGGACAGGAGTAGATCCTGATGGAGATAGCTTGCTTTATACAGTATCCTATAATAGTGATAATGAAGGTTGGCATCTATTGATTACAGACTCCGCTAAATCATTCTATCAATGGAATATCACTAGTTTACCTGATTCGAAAAATGTGTTGATAAAAGTTAGCGCTAAGGATGGTTTTGGAGGAAATAGTGAAGATACCTGTGATACTACATTTGGCATCGATCATCCTACTCTGACAGTAAAAATTATTTATCCAAATGATGGCGAAATATATAGTCAAAATGTTCCAATTACTTGGCAAGTAGTTACACAAGAAGTAATTAATTATTCCACATGTCTAACATATTCATCTGATGGTATACATTGGTATTCAATAGGTGATGGCATAGTAGGAGATACTTTCGTCTGGAATACTACAAACATACCAAATGGTACAAATTATCGCGTACGTATTGTTATCACTGGTGAATACAAAGGATTTCCCTTAGAACCAGTAGAAGATACTTCAGATGGCACTTTTATCATTATTCATGCAAATCTTGATAAACTGAACGATATGATCAAGAAATCTCCTGGGTTCTCTGCCTCTAGTGTGTTGCTAACTCTTACAGTAATTAGTATATCAATAATTACAGCCAGAAAACGTAAAACGTAGAATGCTATCTGTAGGTTGAACAATACCAAATTCTTAAGCACATTATTAAAATTAATTCAATTCATTTTGAACTCTTCTTTCAAAATGTAAATTAACAGCAGTTTTTGATCTAAGGCTTTTTTTACTCTAGGAGTTTTACAAAACAAGGAATAAGTATTTGGTTTCTAGATTGGTTAAATTCATGACATTTATCGGTGTTATTTACAGGCTGCTCTTGTTAAATGGTCCGAGTCGGTTTTTCTTTCTGTAATTAGGTCAGCTCTGGGAGGGAGTTGATCTGGAATGATTTTCTCTTTTTTTTGCGGGAAATGCATTATAGCTGGCGATCCACATCGTAAATAGATAAACTGATATTCTATTGGTGTTGTATAAACCTTTTCTTCTAGTTTATATTGATATATACCGATAAAACACCCTAATCAGGTATGCAATACATAAATTGGTATAAAACTGGTTTGACTTTATTTCTATTTAGCAATGGAGATTATTATATATCTTAAAGTGTTCATTTATTAGGTACTTGATTTCATATTAAAGGATCAAACTGGCTCTATTACCAACATAAAGAGGTATAAATTACCCACAAAACCTATTTTGTCACACTCCATCACTCCTTATCCTATGAAATAAATGAATCGCTTTCAATATAATATGAATTGAAACTAATTACCTACAAATTATTTTGTATTTCATCCTGTTCGACCATATATTATGTGATCTATGCCTTTTCAGGATAGTACCACCGAATTTTTTAGAGAATTCTATTGATGTAATGAAGTTCTTTACATAGTCCTTTTAACTCAGATTAATGTCTCCTTAAAGTCGATTCATTCGAAAAAATAATAAATGAAAGATATATTCACCTAAATTTAAGATATTAAAGTGTTAGAATAGATATTTTTAAGGAATGATCTTTATCCAGACTTCTATATAAAGAAATCCAGCTTATAATAATAGGTGATTTAAGTGTCTTTTAAGGATAATTTAGTTTTTATCACCAATAATACTGTAGCTGATGCTAGTGAATGGCCTAATATTGGAGCTATTGCCTTAGAAACATTTTCAGTAGTCATTGATTCTTCTGATAGTTATCTTCATGCAAAAAATTTCCGGGAAAAAATTGAAAATCACTTTGGATTTCCAACCAAATACCTTGTTATTACACATTATCATGCAGATCATATCGGTGGATTAGATGCTTTTACAGGTAGTAAAATTGTTTTTTCAGAGCAAACTTCAAAAAGAATTCGTTTAAAGAACTCAGTACCTTTTACTGATCAATATATAATTAAGGATAGGAATCAAACAATAGAAATTTACCATTCAGGTGGTCATACAGCAGGATCGAGTTTTGTTTACTATCCAAAAGATAGAACAATCTTCGCTGGTGATTTAATTATTGCAGATATGTTTCCTCCTTATGGTGCAGATAATACCTGTGACCCTGATTTGTGGATTAAGGCACTTGAACGAATAATCGATTTAAAACCGACAAAAATTGTACCAGGCCATGGCTCGATTCTGAATGGCTGGGAAGAACTTGATAAACATCTATTTTGTCTGAATAAACTTTGTAAATCAATCAAAGAAGCAATTCATGATAACATAAAACCTTCTAGGATTCAAATTACAGATTATTTTGGAGAGTTTAACAAGAAATGGGCTAAAGTAACTGTTCCTCGTTGGTATTCCTTTTATAAGTTGAAAGAAGAGATTCCGAAGATTCTAGATGAGTTCAAAACAAAAAATCATGAACAGAATAAAGAAGTGCTTTCAAGAATGACATTAAGAGACTTAGGAATCATTGCAGGTTATTTAGGTATAGAGATTGCCGGAAAGAAAGATAACAGAATTGAACATATAATTAATCATATAAGTGATTCAGTATAATTAACCCCAATTGTTACAAGACAACTTCCATTCACTGAAAAACAAGCCAAGACGTTCAAGCGCTGAATTGACGACGTGCATCCGAGAAACCTGAACCCCCAATATCTTCTTTATAAAATTAGTGGCCAAGTTCCTAACATGTCTGATTTTCATCATCAAAGTGTGGCCAAATCATGGTTTTATCTCCGAATGTTCAACTCTGTTTGTAAAATACTGTAGTGATAAATAATTTACCGTTTTTTATTTATTAACCCTTGCTAATACCCAATGCAGAAGACAATAATGAACATTCATCAAGATTTAGAAAAGAAGTTAATTACTTTTTAACTGCCCAAAAGTAAGTTTGAC
>JBHLKP010000075.1:0-16637 GCA_048886525.1 Candidatus Hodarchaeota archaeon
AGAACGAACTACATATGGAAATGTAGTTGTAAAATGAAACAAAACTAGAATAGGTAAGGCGCCTTGAACAAAATTTAGAGCAAAAATTGGCTTATCCATAACTGATGGAGTAACTCCCCAAAATAGAGCTACTGAAAAGCCAAGTCCAGCGGTTGGTACCGCAAGAGGAAGCTCTATTATACTATTTAAGATTGATTTAAACCGAAACTCCATTCTCACTAATACCCAAGCTATTGGCAAACCAAAAACCAAATCCACAATGGTTATTATAACTGATACACTAATAGAATAGTAAAGTGCTTCCAAAATCTGTAAACGATAAATTGAGCTTGCAAGAATCTCAGATTGAATTGTAGCAAATTCAATAATAGCATAAATTAAAACAAAAATTGTTGGAAATAATACTAAGCTTAGAAAAAAAAGAATAACGAATAAATACCAGAAATTTGACACAATAGGCTTTGAAAAAAATTCTATAAGCCGAGTCTCATATTGTTTAATCTGGTCCGTGTATGAATTGGATATCATTGCCATTCAGTTATCCGTTTACGCTTCAAACCTTTGCTGACATTTAATATTAAAAAAGAATGCCTGATAATTACTTTATCAGATGGTATCTATTTGAATTTGTTCATTTCTTCATTTAAATACTTAGTTTAGCTACCTTTTAAATCACTCTGCCTACAGAAGAATGATATATCTATATTATATATAGGGATATATATTTACATTTCAAGTAATCATTAAGGGACGACTATTTAGCTTTTTAAAGCAAATTCATTGTTTTGGATTAATCCGACTTTTACTTCATCGAGAGGATTATTTTGAAGGAAATTCAGGTTACTTTGCCTAGTGATCGTAAAACACTAATGGACGAATTTATAAAAGAATTTTCACTTTCTGCAACAAGCTATGACTTTGGTACTGCTTATCGATATGAACTAACGATTGATAATTACCAAACTAATATGCTGATTGAAGAATTAAAAGCACGAGGCATTGGAAGCGCTTATGGAGAGATAATTGTCAGACCTCTAGAATTAAAAATCGCCTCTAAAGAAAAAGCAGATTCTCTACCCGAAAGCGCAGGTGTAAATAGGGAAGAAATTATAGCGAATCTTGGTAATATCTCAGGTTTTTCAAAAACATATCTACTATTGTGTGCTTTAGCAGCATCATTAGCAGCACTTGGACTTCTTACTAATGATGCCATAGTGATACTTTCCTCTATGATAGTTGCTCCTTTAATTGGACCTATAGTTCTGACATCAATAGGTTTGCTTAGTCTTGAAACAACTTCATTTGTTAAACGTGGAATCCTTGCTGAAACAACAGGTATTTCAGCTGTAATATTAGTAGGAGGATTGATAGGATTCTTATACAAATACTTTGATCCTTCATTCACAGGTCTTAATCCTATTCTAACAGAACTATTTAAACGCGCAGAATTAGGATTTGCTTCTATATCTCTAGCTTTACTTGGTGGATTAGCTGCAGGGATTATAGTCGCAAGAGGGTTGGATGTATCAATAATCGGTGTAGCTATTGCTGCTAGCTTATGCCCTCCTGCAGCAGCAATTGGTATTTTTTGTGCTCATACTGAATGGTTATTAGCATTACAGGCTGTGAATCTACTATTACTTAATGTTTTAGCGATTAATCTTTCATGTACAGGAGTATTTTGGATATTTGGAGTGAAAAGTAGAGGTCTTTCCAAAAGACAAGCTCATAAAGTGCGAAGAATGAATGTATTTTGGATAATAATTGTCACGATTTTGTTAATAAGCCTTTTAATCCTTATACCACAAGTAGATAAATTAATTGGATAAAAAAATTACTCCCGGATCTATTCGACGATCTTATTGCTTTTATCATTTATTTTTATTGGTTTTCTTCTTCTTTTTTCTCCTCATCTTCCCCTTTTTCCTTAACCTCTAGCTGAACTATACAGAGGCGTCCTTCAATAACATCAATTTTGGCGTCAATCTCACCTTCGCTTATCATCTCATATATCATTTCTTCTAATTCCTTTGGATCAATTTCAACGTTACGAGCCAAAATTTCAATAGGTACTGTACCAAATTTCTTAATCTTCTTGATTAAACCTACTCGCTTTTGTTTCCGAAGGAGGCTGTCAGATAGTGTCCCAGCAATTGTCAGTACTCTTTGAATGTCGCCTTTTTGATAAGAAGAGAAGATTTCATATACGATATGCCCATAACTTCCCAATTTGCGCATTAAGACATCTTGTACAATCTTTACTCCAAGTTTCGTTTGATGCTCTATTATTTCTAGCGAAACAAGTGCAGCGTCAAATTTTAAAAGGCCAAGCCAGATTTCGTCAATTTTTTTAGATTTCTCGTAATGAGATAAATAGGTTCGTATTGCACGACGTTGGAGAGTAACATCTCTTGCTGTTATCATACCGATGAGCGTTCTGACATGCTCCATCTCTTTCGGGGGTAGTGATTTGGTAATATGAAAATTTACTAATTGTTCTATTATCTTTTCTACAAATTGAGTGTCAAACCTACTCAATTTTATTATTGTAAGGGCTCTTTGCGAAAAAGACACAAAATCAGGAGAATCTAAATCCTCCACGAGCCATTCAACTAGTTCTTTACTGAATAATATCGATTTAGACTTTATAATTTCAAGATAAGCTGGGATGAAATGTGGATTATTAATTTGAGTATCTAGTTCAGCAGTAAATTTCTTAGCTGCATATGCAGCCATGTCAGCATTCTTTGCAACAGCATCAGCGATTCCATGTATTAGTTCCTTCTCATCTATAACTTTTTCAGCCTTCAAAAACTTTTGAATCGCTTCAGTGAAGGCTTCTTGGCTTTCGAATAGCGTTATTGACTCTGATTTGTCTCCATTCAAATCGTTTGCTTTAGTTGTGTCTCCGTTTGTAGTTACAATGAATTTTTGATTTGCTGCTGGAAATTCATCACTTAATTCTTGCATAAGCCCTTCAATCATGTCTTGGGTTAATGACAATGAAGAATCATCAAAATCATAATTTCTTACTTCAGTGTCCAATAACTCGACCTTAGGAGGAAGAACTTCTAAAGGTTTGTCAGTACCAACACTATCTTTTTCTATAATTTCAGATTCGTCAATTACTTCTTCTTCTTCTTTTTCTTCTTCAGTACTAGCTGTAGATTCATCTTTACTTAATGAAAGTTGAGTAACAAGCTCTTCCAATGTCGGTTTCTTATCTTGATCTCCTTTCTCTACTGAAATATCCTTTAAAGAAATCCCCATGCCCTTTAGTATTGTTTCCAGTCCTTTTCGACCTTTTGAAATAAGATCCTCCATAATTACGTTAAAACCTTTAGATCGTAGGGTAGCAACCTCAGTAGCATCATCGGGCCCAACTACTAGATTATCAACAATCTCAGCACCTAATTCAACTAAACCAAACAAAGTTGGTTTAATTCCTAATAATTGGAGTATAAAATGTTCACGAAAGCTGAATTGAGTCGGACAAATTAATGTAGCAGGAGCTTTTGACTCTTTCACAACTTTAGTGAATTCTTTATGCAAAAACAATATTGCTAGAGAGCATGGATCGCCTGCTAACCATAGGATTGCATCAGCTTCGAGTATCTGCTTTTTTACTTCATCAGTTAATATATCTAGATTTGAATCTAAACCGATTACTTCAATCTGTTTTTTTAATTTCTTTTTTCCTTTTTCACCTTGAGTTTCATCTAAAAGCGCTTGAAGTTCTTCAATATCTGTTTTTTTATCAGCATTGCGATCAATAAATCCTGTGATCTGAAAATATCTAAGTGGAACTTCTGAATTGGATGTTTTTAACGAAATAGCTTTATCTGGAAAACGTAATGGAAAAACACGAAGTGATTTACCTGAATATTGATTCAATACCTTGAAAAAATCATGAAAACTTTGATTTGCTCTTTTTCTTTCATTGACCCATTGAACTAAAAACATCTCGGCATCAGATAGTGGGAGTCTTGCTTGAGATATAGGTTCAGAAAACAGCTTTGTTAATGCGCTCTGAGTTAAGTCATCTGGAACTATTGAATTAGCTAATTTAACTATTTCATGATGATACCAAACGTATTCGTGCTTAGTTTCGTCTTTATCCTGACTATATGATAGTGGAAAATCAGCAGTAGTATTTAGAATGACAGTAAGGTCTAAATCAGCTTGGATAAACTCGGAAAATACAGGTGATAACTTAATTCCAGCTAAAATGATAACAAGCCGTTTTTTAACCTCATTTGACATTTAAAAGCCTCTAAATTGACCTTAGTCAAGCGCTCTTCTTATTAAATAATATTACTTATTTTTTGTTTATTGAATCCGACATTAATACTCATCAATGAATTCTTCATAAATATGATGTTTCTCCGTATTACACTTTCTTAAAAAAAATCACTTAAAAAATCTTTTAACCCATTTTTTGTTGTTATTTGCATTTATTTGTTCATATAGTAGGACAATCTCATGTAAAAAAGAATTCTAAAATTATTGAGGTATTAACTTCTCCTTTTCCTTGTAAAGATCATTTAATACCAAAAAAGCTAATCTAGATGGTTTTCCTCCAGTATTAGATCGTTTTTTTCATCTAATATAAAACGATAAATAATTGATTGATAAATATTCCCCTTATTTTAATTATTTAAAAATTAAAAACATCTTATAATCTTGCATACGTACATGAAATAATGTTATTAAATTCTTCTAGCTATCGTAATAACAGATTAAATGTTTAAATATAAGCGATAAATAAGAAATTTTATTTGTTTTCATGTCCTTTTAATTATCTGAATTCGTTTGGCAAAATTATCCTTGAAATAGTCTTTAATAAGAGAAAGATAAACTAGCATCATGTTGAAATATTGGGATTTTTGAAACTCTAGATATCTTAATTGGAATCATTTGTTAAATTATTACCTTGGAGAAGATAGATGAAATGACCCCAATAAATTTCGATCTACCTGAAGAGACAAGAATGATGAGAGATGCTGTTAGGGAGTTTGCGGAAAAAGAAATAGCTCCAATTGCAGAAGAACTTGATGCAAAGGAAGAATTTTCCCCAGAATTGACCAAGAAAATGGGTGACTTGGGTTTACTAGGAATATATCTTCCTGAAGAGTACGGAGGCAGTGAACTTAGTTATTTATCTTACATTGTAGCAGTTGAGGAACTAGCTCGTGTTGATGGTTCTCAAGCTGCTACAATAGCGGCTCATAACTCCTTAGGTATCGGCCCAATATATTATTTTGGTTCAAAAGAGCAGAAGGAAAAATATTTACCGAAATTAACGACAGGTGAATATGTGTGGGGTTTTGGTTTAACTGAACCAGAAGCAGGGTCAGACGCAGGAGCATCAAAAACGAAAGCAGTAAAAGATGGAGATTATTGGATAATTAATGGGTCAAAGAACTTTATAACCAATGGTTCAACACCTGCTTCGCTTGGTTCCACAGTACAGACAATAACTGGTGCTAAACCTGATGGAAAAAAAGAATACACCTGTTTTATAATAGAACAAGGTACTGAAGGATTTGAAACAAGAAGTATGCATAAGAAAATGGTATGGAGATCATCAATAACATCAGAATTATTTTTTACAAATTGTCGTATACCGAATGATAACATGCTTGGAAAACAAGGTGAGGGATTCCACCAAATGCTAGATACATTAGATAAAGGGCGTTTATCTATAGCAGCAATGGGACTTGGTTGTGCACAGGGAGCTTATGACCAAGCTTTAGAGTATGCAAAACAGAGAAAGGCATTTGGACAACCTATTGCTAGATTTCAGGTCAATGCCTTCAAATTAGCTGATATGGCTGTTGAAATAGAAGCTGCTCGTAATCTATTATACAAAGCAACATGGTATTTCGACCAGGGCCGAGACGAATATAAAAAATTGGCTGCAATGGCAAAACTTTATTGCTCAGAAATGTCTAAACGAGTTGTTCATGAAGCTGTACAACTGCATGGAGGTTATGGTTTGATGAAGGAATATCCAGTTGAACGATTATACCGCGATCAACGCTTATTAGAGATTGGAGAAGGTACATCAGAAATGCAACGACTTGTAATCTCCAGATATATTGGATGTTACAAATAAAAACTTTCGTATTACTTATTTTAATGATTTCCCAAATTCAGTACTATAATTAAATATGGCTGGTCCTCCTCCTGAATGAAGGAATAATACATTTGTATTACGAGGTATAACTTCAGTTTTGATGAGGTCAATTAAACCTATCATCGCCTTACCATTGTAAACAGGATCTAAGAAAATTCCTTCTAATTTTGCCACTAACTTAACTGTATCAATCAATTCTTGATTAACAATTCCATATCCTGCTCCAAAATATCCCTCTAGTACGTTTATTTCAATTTTTTCAAAATTTATGTTGGTATTCCATTCTTTATCGAATTCTCTCATTATTTTTTTAATTTCACTAATTAATTTTTCCTTGGGTTCACCTTCACTCACCCCGAATACTTCTAATTCAGGATAATAAAATTCCTTTCCTATCAGTGTTCCTGATTGTGTTCCACCACTTCCAGTTGAATGAACTAAGTAATTGAAAGTTATATGCATCTCATTTGATTGAATTAATATTTCTGATAAGCATTTTAGGTAACCTAACGCTCCAATCTTAGTGGATCCTCCAGTAGGAATAATATATGGTTTTTTCCCTTCTGATTTCAGATGCTGTTCGAGTTTTTTCATATATCTACTCCTATCTGAGTTCTCTCTTATTCTATGAATTTTAACATCAAGAATCTGATCCAATAAAAGATTACCCGTAATAAAATCAGGAGCAGCTCCAGATAAGACTAACTCGCATTCTAACCCTATTTTTGACGCACATGCCGCAGTTTGAAGACAGTGATTAGATTGGATTGCTCCTTCGGTTATAATTACATCGGATCCTTTTTCAATGGCATCAGCAAGTAGAAATTCTAATTTTCGATTTTTATTACCCCCAAATGCAATCCCTGTTAGATCATCTCGTTTGATAAATATATTTATGCTTCCTAGATGCTTGGATAACCTTTTTAATGGTTCTATTGGTGTGGGTAATGAACATAAATAAATTCTTGGAATTTCCTCTAGATTAAAAACACTCATATTTTCTCACTTATCATATAGAATATATTTCTAGTGAAGATCTCTTAATAATCAAGAATATCAGGTTTTAAAAAGGAAATAGTGTCCATTATCTTACCCCAAGATAGATCATCCTTTGTTTCTAGAGGAGGATTTTCAAAACTATAACGAATATGAGATATTTGGCCAAAGTGATGAATTGCGTGCAGAGAGGTTCTCATAATCATCCATGCGAGTGTTCCCTTCATTATAATCTTTTCTCCATCAAAAATTGGAATCCTTAAGACTAGTTGTTCTTCTGGGGCATTTTCAACGGAATCTATTAAATGACTTTCCAACTGTGTAAAAATTTCGAACAAATCATTAAAACTAGCGCTTTTTGGCATATAATCGAAAGAATTATCTTCTAGACTCCTCAACCAATAAATCTCAGCATTAATCATATGACGAAAATAGCTTTGAATGGTTCTTCCTCTAGTCCCTTCGGGACGCCATATTAGTTCCTCTGCAGTTAAACCATCAAGCATCCGGTTTCCATATCTCCTTATCATACCTATAATTTCTTTCAATCGGTTCCTAAATGAAGTTTCATTCATTTTTAATTACCTTTTTCACTTTTTTTGCCCATTCTTCATATCTAATTGCTTTTTTACTATCCCCAGCTGTTTCTGCTTCATGCGCAGCCCTTGAATATAATTCAAAAGCAAGTTCATATTTCTGTTTTATCTCATATAAATTACCTAAGTTCCACAAAGTTTGATGGTGAGAAGAGTCAAATTCGACTGCTTGTCTCCAATGGTAAAGTGCTTTTTCCAAATTACCTAAATTAAAAAATGCTAAACCAATATGACGATGAATTTCGGGATCTTCAGGTTTGAATTCTAAAGCTTTTTCAAAGCACAAGATTGCTTCTTCATTTTCTACCTGTTTAATTAGTTCAATCCCTCGTTTTAGATTTAAATCCATTTTTATTCATCTGATATACTATTAATCATTAATAATTAATGATTCTAGATCTCTTGGATATTTTCTAGTGATTATATCCATTCCTTCTTCTGTTATAACGATCGTGTCACTATGACGGAAACCACCGGTCGAACGATCATAGATTCCTGGTTCTACAGTGAATACCATTCCAGGTTCCATCTTTTCATTTAAACCAACATCCAAAAATGGTCTTTCATGACCTTCTAATCCAATAGCATGACCAGTATGATGCTGCACAAGATCCATCACCCCAGCCTCCTTAAATACTGCACGAGATGCCCGATCAACCTGTGAAAGAGGAATTCCTGGGCCAAAAGTATCAAATGCAGCTTCTTGAGCCTTCATCATTATAGCAAAGTATCCTTTCTGTTTTTCATTAGGTTCCCCCATGAACATAGTTCTTTCTAATTCGGATAGATACCCAGCAACATTAGCACTTGCTCCAGTAACCAATGTGTCTCCCTTCTTGAAGATTGCATTCCGAGTCATAGCATGAGGAATAGCACTATACGGGCCGATTTGCCCACGATAGCCAGCGCCGCAGGGCCTTGAACCATAACCCACAGGAGAATATTCAGCTCCCAATGTTTCACGCATCTTTTTTGAAGCTTCATGACTTGCTTTAAAGGAAACTTCTATTTCATTTTCACCAACAGCTGTATATTCTTGAAGTAATTGATGAGCGAGATTACCCCAGCGAGCGCTTTCATAGATACATTCAATTTCATCAGAATCTTTGATTATTCGCATATCAGTAACTATATCGGGATAAATATGAATAGATAATTTTAATGCTTCTTTAAATGTTGGTCCTTGATATCCCCATATTGTTCTTGCACCAGCACCTTCAGCACCCAATTTTCCAGTGATTTTTAGTTCTTTTTTAAGGAATTGAGCAAGATAAATCATGGGATGAATAAGATCTGGATATTCAAAGTAACTTTTGATTACTTCGGCTTCAGGAATCTCTTCTTCTACATGCAATTTCTCCAATTCTGGGACAAAAAAGTTCATTGTATCATCCTTGAATATTAACATGAATGGTCTTTCTGTAGATATCATTGAAAAACCTGTGAGATAATATATAGAATTAGGACTTAAAATAATGAAGTGCTGCAGACCAAATTTTCTAATAATTTCTAAAAATTTCTCTCTACGCTCTATAAATCTATTTTTTGGTATTTTTATCGTATTCATCTTCTTTACACTATTTTCAGGGAATTTTAAGTAGCAAGATCTCTATTTTCTAATTATTTCCTATTATGTTTTATTGGTTTCTTTAATTGAGGATTGATAATTCGTTTACA
Source organism: Candidatus Hodarchaeota archaeon (assembly GCA_048886525.1). Taxonomy (GTDB): domain Archaea; phylum Asgardarchaeota; class Heimdallarchaeia; order Hodarchaeales; family Hodarchaeaceae; genus Hodarchaeum. The sequence goes on from JBHLKP010000075.1 coordinate 9,409, forward strand.
TATTATATCAAAATAAAGATTTTACTTTAATAGGACGAGGAATCTCACAATTGCTACTATTATGTTCTATTATGCAAACCCATTTAATTATTTGGACGTGAAAACTAATTACTCATAATTTTTGGGGGCAAAAGAATTATCCTTATCAATTAGTAAAAGAGTATTCCTTTTAATGGACATTTTTCTCTTAATCATTTTTCTACTAAAATCAAATCAAAAATCTATAAAATATTTAATTATTGATACGAAATAAAAGAATCACTCAATCACAATCCTATTATTATTAGTGGTAACGATGATTTGATAGATATTACTGATCAAGAAAAGGGGTCTGGGAACGGAATAAACGAATATCCATTTATTAGAAAAGCGAATAATCTTTCAAATCTAATTGTTTCCATTTTTATAAAAAATAACAATATATCTTCCATCATATCCAATTGAACTCTTATAATTACTGAGGAATATTTTTCCTTTCTATCAAGTAAAATAATAGTCCAAATGCCCTGGTTTTCCTTTATATTCTTTCTCTAATTCATCTGATTCAAGGAATTTTTTTGCTCGTATTGCATCAGATATTGCGTTACCTTTAATCTTATCATTTTTCGGAACCTTGCTTTCACAGACTAAACTAACCTTATCCAAATATTTTTGCTCCTTTAAAATAGAAAAAATAAATTTCCAAGGAGCTCCTGTGCCTTTATCTAGTAATGTGTGATGTTTTTCACCTGCTTTCCCAACGACCATTCCAGAGAAATGCATTGGTAAACGATTAGTTGGAGAAAGATCATTCCATGTCTGATCAATAAGTTCTAAGCGCTTTAGAATACCAGCTTCAGTTGTAACATTCCCTCCTCGGGCAAAATCGTGCGAAATATCCCATGTAATCAAGCAATTATCAATAGTTCCAGCTATTTCTACCAATGTGAAAAAATCTGCAAAAGAATTATATTTTCCTCCAACTTCTGGTGCTAATTTAGCTCTATATCCTTTCTGTTGGCGCCATTCTTCCCATTCAAGTAAAACATTTCGCACGTGAGTATTATTGTGTTTTCGTTTGAAAGAACCTCCATGAAATGTCACATGACGGCCTTCTAACCAATCAGTTACTTTCAAGGTTGCAGATAAGTTTGATTTTGAATATTTTAATTTTTTGGGATCATCTGAGGTTGCGGAAATCCGATATGGGCCATGTACCGAAGTATAGTATTCTTGGGGTGAAAATAGGCTACTAATTTCTTTAGATTGTATTTCACTAGGATAAGGAATAGTACCAGGAATATTTGAACGACCAATTACACAATTGAGTAATCCAAACTCTACAGCGTTTAAGTTATTATTTTTTATTTCATTAAATCGCTTTTTTGTTTGATTTTGTGAAATAAATCGTGAGGCAGCAATAGTTACTCCAATCGCTATTAACAATGTGTCTTTACACCATTCTTTTTTGTCAGTTGATTAATTGGCTCTATTAACAACAAGATGATCTTCTTATCTTTCAATCATTCCTTTTTTTTCATTCTCACTAATCCGCAATTGGGGCAATACCATTTAGTTCTTTTGTGAAAACTTCTATTAGAAGCCTTCATCTTTGTTTTTTTACCTTGCTTAGTACATCTTGGACAATACATAACTGAAGAGGAAGATATCTAATTTTTATTAATTATTTCTCGTTATAATGAAAACTGTGATTAAATCTCCTTGTGAAAGTTGGCTAATCAAAGCTAGCAATTTTCAGGCCATTTATAAGATAGATAAGAATTTATTTTAAGGCTTGAAGAGCTTTTTCCAAGGCCTGAACTCCTTTTAACAACGCTTCTTCTGATTCTAATGTAACAAATCTTAAATGACCAGGCGCAATATTCGGCCCATAAGCTGAACCTGGACTGATAAAAATCCTATTGTTACTAATTAAATATTTCACGATTTTTTCATCATTGATATTTAGGTTAATCTTAGGAAAAACATAGGTTCCTCCATCAGCAGGAACGACAGATATTCCTTCAATTTCCTTGAGATGTTTTGTTAGAAATATTTGTTTCTTGTGTACGCTTTTAATATAATTAATGAGTGTATCTTTGGGTTCTTGAAGTGCTAGCTTAGCCATTTCTTGAGAGAGAGTAGTAACTCCAAACCGTCCTTTACAGAGTCTTTCCATATAATCCCAAAACCTAGGAAATTTTTCAGAGGGATCGTACCAACCTAGATATCCTAATCGATATCCAGGTAAACGGTAAACTTTGCTAAATCCATTTAAATATACTACTGGAATTTCTTCTGTAAATTCTAGTGGAGAATTAAACTTTTTAAATGATAACGAATCATATATCTCATCTGTGATTATAATGAGATTAAATTGACCAGCAATATTGATTAATTCCTTGAGAACTTTTTCAGAATAGACCGCACCACAAGGAGAGTTGGGAGTAATTATCACAATCGCTTTCGTATCTGAATAGTTTTCAAGAGATTGGATTAACAAATCTAAATCAGGATTCCAGCCATTATCCTCATCACACGGATAAAACCAGACTTTGCTAAAACGCATTGCTTGAACGATCAATGGAATATAAGAAGGATCTGGAATGGCAACGTTTCCAGGAGTTTGATGAAAAAGAGAAGCAAGAGTTAACGGAAAACCTTCAGATACTCCATAAGTTAACACTATCTTATCAGAAGGAATTTCAACATTACAAATCCTGTGAATCCGTAAGCTTAATGCTTCTCGAAGCTCATCATCTCCATTCCAACTAGGATACCCTGTATAATGGGAGATTTGGAGTTGATCGATTTGTGCCAAAATCGATTCATCAAGCTTATACCCATATAATGGTGGATCGCAATTTGAAAGGTGTAAATAATCACCATGTTTTTTCGCAAGAATTTCAAATTCCTTAAAAATACCAGAGTATCCAAATTTAGACAGATCTATACTTTCTGAATTAGTTCTATCAATCATGCTTAATTTCAATTCCTAAAATTACTTAGAATAGAATTTGTTTTCTATAATTTGTATCATTAAAAGTGTCAATTAGTTAATGCCTTTCTATATATTTTTTGTTTATTTCAGCACATAAATAATCCAAGGTGCAATTCTTGTTTCATTTATCCAGTCAAAAAATCTATTTTCTTTTGCTAAGGGTTTATACCTTTTAATTAATTCTAAACCAGCTTTTTCAAAGACATCTTTGTAATCCTCATCTGAAAAGATAACATCTTCTACTGGTCTTTTATCTTCTAAGTCGGTTATTATAATCTTAACTTTTTCTCCGCTTTTAGCTTTTTCATTTTCAGGAAAATCTTTTGTAGAAAATGATACCCATTCATTTTTATATATTTCAGGCCTTGAGACAAGATTAACTATCCTACCCCCACTGTTTAATAGCCTTCTAATCTCCATCAGTATTTTAACTTTCTTTAGTTTTGTAGGTATATTATCAAAAGTGAATGCTGACAATACAAGATCATAATAATTATTTTCAAGTTCACTAAAGTCACAATTCTTAATAATGCAATAATTCCCATCAGGATCGAGTTCTCTTGCTTTTATTATCATTTCTTCTGCAATATCAACTCCGATAGTTTCAAACCCAATTTTTTGGAGAAATCTGGTAGAACGGCCTGTACCACATCCAAAATCTAGTGCCTTTGTTCCTTTAACATGTTTAAATATTATATCTGGTAAATCTCTATATGCTAAATAATAGGTACCAGAGAATTCTAAGTTGGCATATGCTTCAGCTCTTTTAACATCCGTATATGAATTTATAAATACATCATCCATCGTCTCATCTTCTAAGACAATCTTTCGTACAAATGATTTAATATAATGTATATATATCCCCCTTTTACAAAATGTAAAACAGTATAAACCATTGATAGTAGAAATTTACACGTTTATTTTTTTGTTGGAGCACTAATTGATATTAAACCAAAATTATAAGAGTAATTAAAATCCATGAAGGAAACCTAGGATTTTACCCTCCCTTTCTAATATCTTTTTAGGAAAATTTTTATTCCATAATAAGAAACAATACTAGTCTATCTTCGATAATAATTATTATTACTAGAATGAAAATTAAACGTGTTGAAAGGAGCTTTGTTTATGTATAACAGAACGAAAGTGATTCCTCTGATTATTGTTAGCCTAATACTAATAATTCCTATCAATCGTGGTTCAGCCGGTGGTTGGTCAGAGAATTTTGATAATTCTGATGAATGGGATCTCCAAAGCTATAAAAGGATAGAAGGTATATTCCAACCCTCTAATCATACACCTAGTATAATCAATGGACAACTGCAAATGCCTAATACTCCAGACGATGGGAATGTTAGTGCTGCAGTACGAAATAGTACAGTTGCGTATGGATCATGGAACTTTGATTGGTATGTTACACCTGGTATCGATCATTCGTCTTTAGATGTTGTTTTTTTCATTTCTAATGTACCTGTCAACCTCACTGGATGGCAGGATGGTGATCCAAGAGTCAGTGCATACTTTCTCACTTTAAAGTCGTGGGATAGAGGATCAGAAACCCAATCCGACCATTCAATAACTCTAAATGAGTTTGATAAGGGAGTAAATTGGATGAAAGGCCTAAAGGTATTCCCAAGTCCCATAGATGGTTCTCATCATATAGAGGTGACCCGTGATCTTAACGGAAAATTCAATGTTTCTTTTGATTCTGAACCCATAATTATTGTAACCGATAATACGACTAAAACTTCAGAAACATTTTGGATTGGCTCATGGTGTGGAGATTCAGCTTTTGATAATATAACGGTTGATGATACACCTATATACATCCCTCCTACCAACGAATCAACAACTACCACTACAACAATTACGACGACTACTACTACAGTACCGGGAGCTGGTTCCTTCCCAAGTTTATTCTCAATTTCTCTATTGTTAACAGCCCTAGCAATGATAAATCGGAGAAGAAAAAAGCATTAACTACTTCTTTAGTTACTTTTTTTTTTCTAATGTATTTTTTTAGATTTTAAGATCTCCTTAATTCAATCTCTAGGATTTCAATCCAGTTTTCCGATAATGTACCTTGAAGTGGAGTTGGATTCGTTGATCTGAAAAAAATTATAGAAACACACGGATGACTATTATGGTCGAAGAACAAATAAAGAAAAGGAATTACAATTCACTTTGATCTTCTATTAATCCTCATTTAATGAAATCAGTCAAAGAGTTCGGAACACTTACGAATTACAAAACCAAGGTAGATATCACAAGTTGTTTTCCATTTTTTATTCATAATATAATCAGAAATTTCTTCTCCTTTACTAAAATCAACTTTACTTAGTGTTTTACATTGAGTACTTCCAAATTCCTTAATAAAATTAGAATATAAGTCACTTACATACTGTATAGCTTTATTTCGTTCATTTTCATGGTTTTCGGGAATTCCTTCTTTCCCTATCCCACAAAACAAGCTCAAAGCAACACTACTCCCAATTAATAGACCGCATGTTGTTTTACCTGAAAGTATAGCTCCAAGATACCCAGCTGTTGCCCAAGAGTATTCATGATGAGAAATTTTCCATAATTTCAACAAAGCTTGTAATGTAGCCTCAGCACAAGTATAACGATGCATTCTTCTATAAGCTTCTGTCAATATTTGTTCTGTTTCTTCTTTGTCTTTCATAATTTTTCATTAGGCTATTTTTGAATATAAATATCTATTGATACTTGTTACTATTACTTCCCTATTTTTCTCGCTTAAATTAGTATAGCAACTAGAACTAAAGTCTCTGCCATCGATTAAATATCACCAAAAGCAGTAAAGCCCATTTAAAGAAAATATTTTTTTAAATTAGGTCTCTTTTGAGAACTTATTTAAGTTTATAAAGTTAAAATTAATTTGGATATGATAAGTATGATTGAGAGAACTGGTGCTATAGAAAAATTGCGACATGAATTTGAGAACTCCGTAGATACAAATATAGATACCATTAACGGATTATATGAAATTATTGATGTATTAATAGAACAAATTCAAATTTTACAGAAAGATGTGCAAAAATTAACTGATGTTTTCATATATAAGGCAGATAATAAAAAAAATGTTATCGAAGAAGTTAGTAGTGAAGCGAAGAGAGAATTCTATATTTAATATTGTATCCTTATCTTTTTGCATATATTTACTTTTACGTTCATGGCTATTTACTTTTAAAAAGGACTTGATTCGAAAAAACAACAGCTTTTTACAATTTGCTAATGAAAGAAAAATATATAGAATACACAAAAATGTTCAATAGTGATTTTCATGATAACAGGCATACATTTTTTATTAACTTACACTTGTAATTTTGAGTGTGATCATTGTTTCTTGTATTGTGGACCAAATTCAGAAGGTACTTTTACTTTAAATGAACTAAGACAAGTTCATGAAGAAATGGACAAAATTGGGAGTATTAAAACGGTCTATTATGAGGGAGGGGAACCGTTTCTCTTCTATCCGCTTATGCTTGAAGGTATCAAGATGTCATCTGATAGGGGATTTAAAACTGGAGTAGTAACAAATTCTTATTGGTCAATATCTGACGAGGACGCGGAATTGTGGTTAAAACCTTTGCTAAAGTTGGGAGTTTCGGATGTAAGCATTAGTAATGACGCTTTTCATCATGGAGAAAGCAATGAAAATCCCTCAACACGAGCTTTAGCAGCTTTAAAGCGATTAAGAATGTCAGGTGGCGATATATGCATAGAAAAACCAACTATAGATATGGAAAAGACTCAAGAGAAGGGAGAACCAGTTATTGGAGGAGGAGCTATGTTTAGGGGTAGAGCAGTTGAAAAATTAATTGAAAAAGAATTGCCTACTAAACATTGGGAAGAATTCATAGAATGTCCTCATGAGGATTTAGAAAATCCAAGTAGAGTTCACCTTGATCCTTTTGGTAATGTTCATTTATGCCAAGGGTTAAGTATGGGGAATATGTGGAAAACTCCTTTAAGTGAACTTGTCAAGAATTATGATGCAAACAACCATCCAATCTGTAATCCCTTGGTTAAAGGAGGACCTGCTCTATTGGCAAAAACACATAAGGTTGATCACGAAGAATATTTCGTTGATGCTTGCCATTTCTGTTATACGGTAAGACTGGCATTACTCGATCAATTTCCAGAATATTTAACCCCTAAACAGGTATATGGTCTTACAATTGAATAGATTTATGACATTTAAGGCTTATAGAGGTTGACTCTGTATTCT
>JBHLKP010000076.1:0-16571 GCA_048886525.1 Candidatus Hodarchaeota archaeon
GTATTGACTATAACCAATAACACAGGTGGAGGCCAACCTGTTTCACTAGAGAACATTAAGAAAGTATCTAAAATAGCTAGAGCTAATAAAATTCCCTTCTTCCTAGATGCAGCCAGGTTCGCTGAAAATGCTTACTTTATCAAACTACGAGAAGCAAATTACAAAAGTTTAACAACCAAAGATATCGCAAAGAAGGTGTTTTCTTACACAGATGGTTGCTTTGTTAGTGCAAAAAAAGATGGACTTGTAAATATTGGCGGATTTATTGCTCTTAATGATGAAAAATTATACTCAAAAATTAAAGAGCGCATGGTAGTTATAGAGGGATTCCCTACATATGGAGGATTAGCTGGTCGTGACCTAGAAGCCATTGCAAGAGGTTTATCAGAGGTTTTATCGGAGGATTACCTGAAATATCGATATGAACAACTTCAATACCTAGGAAATAGTTTAATACAGGGTGGTGTACCAATATTGCAGCCTGTAGGAGGACATTCTGTCAATCTTGACACTTTGAAATTTCTTCCCCACATTCCTAGATCTCAATTCCCGGGATGGGCTCTTACAAACGCATTATATGAAAGATACGGGATTCGTTCTGTCGAACTTGGAACAATTGTTTTTGGAAAAAAGAGAGCGGATGGTACATGGCAATATCCAGAATTGGAACTTGTTAGATTAGCGATTCCAAGACGAGTTTACTCACAAGAACATCTCAATTATGTTATAGACTCAGTTATTGATCTTTATGAACATAGATTTGAAATTTCAGGTTACGAAATGATTTATGATCCTGGGGTCTTGCGTCATTTTAGTGCGAAATTCAGGCCATTAGTAAAAGATAGAAACGATTAAGATGCAAAGGAGAGAGACTATACTCTCCTATAGTATTTGATGTAAAAGTATATGCATACTAAAAGAACATCTATCATAAATTATCTGTTATTTAGGCAATTAACCTTCGGGAAATATAATCAGATAATTTCTTGTTTCTTGGAATTTTAGTCACAAAAGCATCCATACCGCATTCATTACATTTCATACGAAGAGTACGATGGTTAACTATTACAGAGATGCTATGGATATGGCACCATGGACAAACTAGTTCCATTTCCTCACGATGGTGAAGATCTACATTTTCTTCTATTTCGATTGTCACGATTTTTACCTCCATTTTTTTTGAGGGTGGAAAACTATCCTCATTGGGTTTGTTTTCCGATACAAACGAACTGTATCACACTGAACTTAATTCAGCGAAGCTTTATTGCATAGGAGTGCCACTAAACAATGTTAGCTGGCGGATTATAAACAGATTATGGGAAGTATAAAAATGTTAGGTTTTGGGATGTATTGATTTTGTAATTCTGTAATTTTATACGAGATCGAAATGATATTTTTTCTTCTTTAAAATAGATAAGTACGATTCCTGAATCAATTAAAACGAAATTATTAATTATTTTTTTACATAACTCAGACTAAAAAATTATTATTGATATATACATTTTTTTTTCAAATTTATCATATAATAATCCATATTTATTGTTCTATTTAAATAATACTAAAATTTAATAACATAAGATATTTGAAGGTACGAGGTTGTATATATCTATATTCATTGAAAGGCTAAATAACTGTTACCAACTCTATAATTGAAACTAATAAGAGAGAATATGGTTTAATGAAACTAATTCTACTAAAAAATGCTTTTTTTAGTTGAAAATTTGAATTTACGTATATATAAAATATCAAATTGAGATATAACACGATATTGAATTTTTTAATCCGCTTTATTTGAAAGAAATTACTTTTATGAGTTTTTAATTTCTTGTAACCGTGTAAAATTTTACATTATAATAACCTAATATTTTTAGAAATTTTTTTTTTGGCTTACGATCTATGCTTTTAAAAAATCGATACTTCTTCAAAGAGTTTCAAACATTAAAAAAGTGCGCATTATTATGGTAATCTCTAAACAAATCTTCAGTAAATTTGCACTCATCGGTTCAGATCTTGATTTGAAAGAAAATGTACTCATAAGCATAGATAATAAGGGAAGAATATCTAACATTGAGTTTAACCTATCTTTCAGGTCATTAGAAAAGAACCAAGGATTTATCCATCATTTAGTCGTACCTAAGTTTATTAATTCTCATACTCATATTGGTGACGCTGCATTAAAGGATCGCGCTTATAATTTATCCCTTGATGAAGCAGTGGGAATAGAAGGAATAAAATATAACGTAAATAATGTAATAAAAAAACAAAGAATCCTAGCAATGAGATCAGCAATTATTGAAATGATTCAATGCGGTATTTCAGCTTGTTATGACTTCAGAGAGGGAGGGTTGAAAGGAATTAATGAAATAAAGGAAGCTTCATTAAATCTTCCAATAGATCTTCATATTTTAGGACGTCCATCCGAAGATAATACACCAACGGAAATTGTTTCTCAATGTGATGGACTAGGCATTCCAACTCCTCTAATTTATTCTCTGGAAAATTTAAAGAATATAGCATCTGAAATCTCCAGTCTTAACACTCTTATAGCAACACATATTTCCGAAAACGCTGAAGTCATTCAAAAATCCATTAATAAATTTGGATTTACGGATTTACAAGTTGCTTTAAGGTATTTGAATCCTAAAATTCTTATCCATTTGACAGCATTAAAAGCGGAGGACATCCTTGATATCCCTAAATCTAAATTTATTGTCTTTTGTCCCCGATCGAATGCTTATTTTGGCTCTGGATTTCCTAATGTGAGATATTTTTTAAATAAAAAATATTTAATTGGTTTAGGAACTGATAACATAATGGTAATGGCTCCAAATATACTGGAAGAATTACGATGGCTTATATTAAGATTGAAAGAAGAAAATTATAGTATAAATCCTATAGAGGCCTTGAAAATGATAACATCAAACCCTTCTGAGGCCTTTGGTATCCAAACTGGCTGTATTAAAACAGGTTATTGGGCTGATTTACTAATAATAGACCTTAATAGTGCTAGAACGAGATTTGGAAATGATCCTATTATGACATTATTATTTCGTTCTCAATTTCCAGAAGATATTCATTTTAATCTTTATCATGGAGAGAAAATATTGAATGAATCTAGATTATTCAAAATGTAAACGACCTTTTGTTATTCTTTCTGCTGCAACTAGCCTTGATGGTTATATTTCCACAGTAGATGGTGATTCTAGATTATCAAATTCGAATGATTGGAATCGAGTTCATAAATTGAGAGCTCAATCCGATGCTATCATGGTAGGGAGTGGAACAATTCGTATGGATGACTCAAAATTAACTGTTGAAAAAAAATTTTTTCCAAAAAAAAATAAAAAACCTCCGATCAGAATCGTTGTCAGTTCAAAAGGTAATATACCTTTAAATTCAAGAATTATAACCTATCGCCCGGATATTCCTACTTTAATAGCTACTACATCACAATGTCCAGAAAAACAGAAAAGAGAATTAGCTACGAGAGGTTGTCAAGTGATTGAATGTGGTGATGGACCTCTTACTGATCTTCCACAATTACTCTATAGATTAAAAAATGAGTTTTCAATCAATAATCTTATGTTAGAAGGCGGGGGTCGATTAAATGGGGAGATGCTAATTCAAGAACTGATTGATGAAATTCATTTAGCAATTGCTCCCGTAATTTGTGGCAAAGGGATTCCTCTCTTCAACTTACCAAGTCCAATACCTGATTTTTCAGAATCACCCTTCTTTGAAATCATAACAAATGAGCGAATAGAGGATATGGTATTCCTAAAGATAAGAATTCAATACAAACAAAGCCGTGTTATTTTCTAACTGAATAAAATTAGTAAGTATGCAGTCAATTGCTATTTTTCTTTTAGTTTTAGTCGGATTAGACTGCCCGCTCTTTTAAAACAACAATTGTGAACCCAGCAGCTTCATCAGGGGTTATAATGATTTCTGATCTTGGCATTTCTACATAGACACTCTGAAGTTTCCCATGATCTATAGCGTCTGAAACACTTCGAACCTTTTTTACTAAAGATGATACATGAGCTGAAACACGTTCAGCATCCGACTGAGGTAAATTACTTTGGAGCGGTAATCCATCTTCATCACAAACTAAAATTCCTTTAACGCCACGTCTTGCTGCTAATCGCTTAATAGTATTTTGTAAAACTGAGGGAATTACATATTCATCATTAGACATTCATATTACACCTCATCAATCCTTTGATGACAGAGTCATCGTGCTGCTTTCTCGTTTCACTAATGCTACAATGATAATTTCTGAATCATAATCGGGAATGATTTCAACATCACCAACTTCTAATTCCAATCGAATACTTCTTGCTACTTCGTTTGAAATTTCTCTAGAAATATATTTCACTTTTCCAACTAAAGATGCAACATGTGCTGCTACTTTTTCAGTATCTTCAGAAGGGAGACTAGATTGAAGGGGTAATCCATCAGTATCACTTAGTACAGCTCCATAAACTCCTTTATGTTTGCCTACGGATTCTATAACTTTCTCCAATGCTTGCTGAGATAAATAGCCTGCTCCTTGCTGTGACATTTTTCATCGTATTCCATTTTAGAACTTGTAATATAAAACCTTTTGCTTTTAATTTGATTCTAATTGAATATCAATGATAGATTATTAAAGTTTATGAGTTGTTCCACTTTAATAAATAGAAAATTCTTTTAGGATTACCATTTATGAAGATGTTGTATATTAAATCTTTGTTAAATATAATTTAAGGTTGATTAATGATATCTATTTCCAATTTACATCTGAAAAGATTAAATAAAATTAATACATCGCATTTTAATAAGTTCTGCTAACGCAGCAATTATATATCAGGTAATAAACAGTCTGCTTGAGACATGCTCTAGAGATGCATAGGTATGAATTCTCAAAATAATGACCAATTTTCATTAACAGAAAAAAAATTAGATAAGATTCTAATGACTGTTACTCACTTAACAAACCAGATTCATAGTTTAGATGAACGATTATCAAATTTAGAGGGTAATTTAAGTAAGAATCTGCCAATTAATTCAACATCTAGCGTATCTTCGTCAAAGAATGCTGAAAAAACAGATTTTGATAACATTGATGAACATCTAAAAAGAACGTATCAATTTCTAGCAGATGCTAGGGAACCTTTGACTGCCTCTGATGTTGCGGAACAAATGGGTCGTAGTAGAAGCACTATAAGTTATCATCTAAATAGATTAAAGGAATTAGATCTTCTTGAAAAAGTTCCCTCTGAAGACCCTGAAAGATCGAGAAATGTCTTCTTCAGAACTAAAGGGAGAAATATTCCTTAATATTTCTTTTAAAAATGGAACTAAAACAAATCAAATTAGTGTTTTAACTAATTGGAATCATTCTTCCTAAAAAATAAAGAAATAGAAAGGAATTATGAAGTATATTCGAGAATTCTTTTTCCTAATTCAGCAAAAGCGGTTTCGACACCTTTTCCAGTCTTCGCACTAGTTTCTATGAAGTATAATCCAAGATTTTCAGCAAGCTCTTTACCTTCATCAGGAGAAACACTCTCTGCACCCTCGTCTCGCAAATCTACTTTATTTGCCAAGAGGACAACTGGTACTTTCTTTTCACGACCTGAGTTTTCCCAGAGGTCATTTAACCATTTCTCTACATTCTCAAATGTTTGCCGGCGTGTAACGTCATAAACGAGTACCCCACCAAAAACCTTGGTATAATAAGCTTGTACTACATCTTTAAATATCGGTTGTCCTGCTAAATCCCAAATTTGCCACCGAATTTGTGTTTCATTTACCTCAGTGTCATAAAGAGCAAAATCTGCGCCCATGGTACTTAAATAATCTGTATCAAAACCCTCTCCAAGATAACTTTTTCGTAGGGAAGTTTTACCAACAGCTCCATCACCAACTAACACGATTTTCCAAAGTCTTCGATCTTCTGAAATTTTTATCACCTAACTTTTTACTTTTTCTTATTTTGGTAGTTTGAGTGAAACTAATGTATCTTGTACCCAACGTGTAAATGTTATTTCTCCTTTAATTACACGATCAACTTGGATTTTGTATTCTTCTGCTGCAACTTCTGTAGGAATTATCAAAAAGGCCTCTTTGTTCTCTATAGATTGTAAACGAATCATAGGTTTATCTAATCTAGATGCATCATCAGCTGCAGCAAGTTCAAGCTCTAAAAGAAATAGAAATTCTTTTGATTTTATATCATCAAATCCATATTTAACCATGTTATCTTCAGGTGCCAAATCAAGTAGAACACGACTCCATTCGGCAATCCAATACTCATCAGTAAACCAATGTTCTAAGTATTCTTTTCGACGTGCACGAATCTCGCTTAATACAACCATATAGCGGATCATGCCTTCTCGTACTCTCTTCATCAAAGAAAGTCCAGGTTTGTCATACAATTCGTTAAATTTTGCTCTTTCTTTACTCAGGAGTACCATTATTGTTATTATCTCTTCTAACTCCTTGTCAGAGGAAATAGGTATATATTTTGAAACTTTTTCAAGCCATTTTACTGTTCTAGATAATTCTTCTTCGCTAGCTTCTTGTTCTCGGATAGCTGCTAGTGTTCGTTGAATCAATCCTTTATCTATTAATATCCCTTCACGTTGTTTCTTTTCGGTCATTTGTCGCATTTTTATTAATTCTTGAATTTTAATCATTGCATAATCTTCATATTGACGTTCCAATTAAGAATCACCTTATTTTCTATTAAGTTGAAGAAGGAAAATGATCATTATTCTCTATTCTTTTTCTGATTTTGGTTCTTATTGATTTATCTTTTTTTTTTGTATTAACATATATAACTATTGATGCTTTCTTCAAACAAATGAGGGATGAATGATTTTTTCAGGCGCTCATAGAAGTTTCCCTCTTGGAGAAGAATATTCCTTTTGTAAATAGTACGGAAATTTCATTGAGAGGTAACTCGTTTAACGTAACCTAGCTTGCAGAGTTCTTCAAGACTTTTATATTCTAAAGATTGATCTCGATTTGTTATTTTCGATGCAGTTTCAGGAGAGAGAATATTTGACGCAAATAAAGCTCTTACAGTAGGCCGTAACGAGTCAGGAAGTGATAACATGCCCAAAGTATCAAAAGCTTGGATTTGAACATATTTTGGAGGTTCTGTACAAGAACATATTTTTTGTCCAGTCTCTTCTTCCAATTTACGGTATTTGCTTCTCGGATTGATTCCTAGCTCCAATAAGAAGTCATGTCTGGCATTGTGAGGAGTTATGAATTCATATAACAATAGATCTTTTATTTCAGAATTGGTTGAATTTTCATGAACAAAATTCCGAAATACTTCCTCTGGATCATTATTTACTTGTTCTTTTAAGCCGATGTAAATTAGAATTTTTTGACGTAATTGGTCGTTAACTGTCTCTATATCAAATATATAATTTTCAAAAATTTCTTCAACAATATTCGTAGCTTCCCCGAATCCACTTATTCTTCCAGTTTTTGAAAAATCCTCAATTTCCTGGTTAAATTCATTTTCAAATCGTTTAATAAATTGAAAAAGTAGATCAGTAAGCGTGTCATTCATAACAGGGGAATAGAGTATTCCAATAACATGTTTACCTTTTCTTTGGACTATTTTCATATTTCCATTATCAATATAACGTAAATCACCTCTACGGCCAGCTGTTTCAGATACCATGTGTGCAATACTTGTCATTGCAGCTGTGATCAGTGCTGGATTTTTCATTTCATCCTCAGATTTTCCGAAGAAGTAATAATACATAGTTGCACCAGAATTACGATCTGTGATAAACAAGGCAATTGGTGGAGGAGCATCGGTTTCATCAATTTTTCGTCTAAAACTCTCTTTCTCCAAAGCTTCTTTGAAATTATTACTCAAATTAATGAATATTTCATTTATTTTTGAATTTGGCATTTCTAAACTTATAATTCCATTATCAGTAAAATTATTTATCTCAGGAAGCCAAGCTATTGAATAAAAAATTGGATGTCGTAATTTCAATTCCATATCTTGAATTATTTGTTGATACTTATCTAGAACTATAGGTGGTTGTACCATATTCATAATCAGAAAAGTAGGGGCTGTAATAAAAGTTAGAAAATTTTGAATTGTAGATTTTGTTAGGCTAAGGGTAGGGTATTTTTCTAATGAAATGATCCAAACTATATCACTCTGTAAAATTGCGGCCATTGCAATTGAATTTTCTTCTAATCCTATAGGGAGAATAAAGATGAGAAGATCAATTGTATCTTTAAAAAACAATGAGTTGATCCGATATTTAACTCTACTTCGGAGATCTGGTTGTGTTATTAAACAGCCAGCTGATGGAAGAACACGAAGAAAGGAACCTTCGTTTTCATCTTTAAAAATCGTTAAAGCCTCATTAACAAGAATGTCTTCAGAAATTTCACTTAAAAAGTCCATACTAGTGAATTGTGGCTTACCGTATCTTAATAAACTATACCTTAGCTTTTCAGTTGTTGAGAAGTCTACGATAAGAACACGATGTCCAGGGTTAGTACGAGTATAAGCCAAGAAAGAATTTAATGCAATTGTTTTCTTTCCACAGCTTGGTGTTCTAGAATAGATACTTATCACTTTGGGAGATGCCATTATATCCACATTTCTGAACATAATTCATTACTTTGAAACAAAGATAAATTTGTTTATCTTTATTTCTTGAGTAGATCTAGTTTTCCTTAAAATTACTATGTTAAATACTTTATATTTATAATAGATTTTCTTTGATTTGAGTATGTTTTCCATCTTTGACTCAATTTAAAAATCAGATTATAATGGTAATTAAGACATATGCAAATCTCTTAATTATAATTTTTTGAGAAAATAAAATAACTATATGGAAATTGTACCTCGTCCTTGTTACAATGATAATACTGATAAGTATCACCCATAATTACTCATTATAGTAAAAGGGAATGATTTGGATGAAAAAAGATACTCAAGATCAAGCTCCTACAGTCCCATTATCTCTTGATGAGGTTGGCCTAACTGATTTTAAAACTCAAATCTCTATTACACGAGGGACTAAATTATATCGTTATATTACTACTATTAATGTTGTTATCAACTTACCTTCTTCTAAGAAAGGAGTACATATGTCTCGGTTTGTAGAATCTATATCAGAGGTATTATCAGGAGAAATTCATACGCATTACTCCTTAGAACAAATGTCAATTCATGTGTTATCTAAATTAAATGAACTACATGATTTTGAAAATGCCTCTCTCACCCTGAATTTTACCTTTTTCACAAATAGAACCACACCAATATCACAACGACTATCAGTAGAAAATTATAATGCCATACTAACCACATGGTGGCACCAAGGTCAGATAATCCATGAATTAACACTAGGAACATATGGAAATACAGCATGTCCTCATGCTCTTTCACAGAACCCAGAGGGTCATACCCATACACAACGTGTGTATGCAGAACTTAGTTTAAAAGGAAAAACCGAAGAAATCCCTGACATGGAAGAGATTTCGAAAATAATTGATAGAAGTTTTTCTTCTCCAACTTTCTCTCTTCTTAAAGCAGAAGATGAACAATGGCTGATAGATCGTATGTGGAAAAATCCATTATTTGTAGAAGATGTAACTCGTAATTTGTTGGAGTTTGCCCTAAACCAATTTAAGGAACGAGATTTAGAGATCCGAGCAAAAAGTGTTTCTCAAGAATCTATTCATAAGCACAATATTATGTCAAGTGGGAGAATAGTATTAAGAAATGACCACATGCATGAAATGAGAAATCAGGGTTAAAAATTATATTTAGAGCATTTTATTAGAAGATTCTAGGGCATATCTGTTATTCTTTACTCTTTTTTTCTCCAAAGATTTTGTTTCGAAACACTTTTGCAGCTGCAAATACTCCAATACCACCAGCTGATACAGCTTTCTTACCAACGGTTATTGCAAGATCAGATCTGGAAATTTCACCCCTTTTAATTTTCTCTAAGTAATCGATTAGATCATCATAGGGAGGAAGAAAATCAAAACGATAGATATCAGCTTCCCAATACCCCTTACCGCGCTGTATTGTGTATAATACCATAACTAATGCAAGTATAATAACCATAAATCCCATTGTTACATCATGATATACTTCGGAGAATTCCAAATCACCGAATATGGCTCTAAACGCCGAATCTAATCCCCCAATTACCTGTAATTGTATTAAATGAAAACCTAAAGCCAAACCTAAGTAAATTAAAACTACTCCTTCTCCACCAATGAAGCCTATAAATCGACCAATTCGGAATGGATCCTCTTTAATTGCCTTTTTAGATGGCTTAGTTTTATCGACTACAATTCCTTTCATTTTAACACGGCGGGAAATATTCTGAGCACTATAAAATAGAGAAAAAATTACTAAAAGATAGTCAAAAGTGTTTATGATATTTTCAGAGCCACTAATTGAAGTAAAAAATATCATAAATTGATTTGGCAGGGTCATTATAAAAAAGAAACCAAGTGTTGTATTAAAAACATCATCAGAATAGATCAGTCCTCGTACTACTAAAATTATTACAAAAGCAACTACTATTCCAATAACACCTAGAGATAGATAACTTAATTTCTCTTCTGTAAGGCCGATATAGACCATTACTCCATTCCACAAGAGAGAGAAAAAAGCGATAAGAGCCATTACTCCAGAAAAGATGGAATGGTGATCGCTTTTAGGTTTTCCTAAGAATAATACACTTCCAGTGATTTTACTTGAAAACATTCCTTTTGAGAATGCGAATGTAGCAAGTGGTACTAAAAATGCCCAGCTAAAAAATGCAAGAAGGGGAAAATATTGTACGAAGAGTTCAGAAAATAATTCTAATGAGGGGGTTGTTTGAGAAATGAAATAAATTCCTTGAAGTAGGAATATTATTATTAAAAGTAGGATAAAACGCAAAAGTGTATTTAGTTTCTTTGATAATAATCCACAAACAATCATCCCAATCGCTATACTAATTTGAATAGCGAATACAAAATCAATTAAAGCTGTAGTAATTATAGTTTGATCTTGTAATACAACTGTCATGGTTGTCATTATAGAAATGATGAATAAGACCACTGAAAAAAGTATCAGTCTCCTCGAAAAGAGAAATCTTATTCCACCAAAAATCTGTGACTTTAAATAGTCCCAAAATGCTTTCTCTACATAACTCATTTTCATTCCTCACTTTTTTTAGAAAAAATAATTAAGAACTCTTATATTTTGAAGTTTCACCAGATATATTAGAAGAGATATAACCCAAAGTTTAAATTTTTCGAACCCAACAATTTTAGTTGGAAATCACACTTAGATAAGAATTAGTTTACAATCTTTACGATGTGGTATTTTATGGAACTCAAGAGTATAGAAACGCAAGTTGATCTGTTTATCCAGGATCAAGGTGGTTACTGGGATATCCCTTGGCTTTTAGCTGCTATTACAGAAGAATTAGGAGAATTATCACGAGTTTTACAAATTTTTACAGGAATTAGACCAGTAAAAACCTTTAATCGAAAAAATTCAATTAAAGAATCAATAGAAGAGGAAACAGGGGATTTATTATTTGCACTCATTTGTTTAGCGAATTCTTTTGGCATAGATCTAGAAATAGCTGTTATGAACACTTTGAAAAAATATAAATCCCGAGAAACTAAGAAGTAAATTCAAAGAAATCTTAGAAAATATTAATTCAGGAATTTTCAAGCTGCCTTACCTGAATATAAATGCCGCTAGCTCTATATATATATTAGGTAATATCATTGCGTGTCATGACTTAATTTCAAGTTAGTTGGTTAAAATGGCTAGTGCAATAAAAATTATAGCTGGATTGTTTATTGTTTTAATAGGATTCCCCATTTTTATTGGGGGTTCGGCTGTATTACTTATTACACCTGTTTTTACTGATAATGAAGGTTATTTTATGACCCAAAGATTTCATCTCAGTCAAAATGGGGTTACTGCAGTACGATTCGATATTCCATTAGATGTAGACTTTGGAGGAGTAAGAATAGATCCATCTAAGTTTGTTACATTAAAAATGGAAGTAACTGGACCAAGCCAATCTGATGTGTTTTTAGGCTTAACAACGGGAAGTGAGGCAGACACATTATTAGAAAGTGTCTCATACTTATTAATCACCGATTTTGAGTATTTAGGTGACTGGCAATTTGGTGATAGTGAAGCTGAATACACACTAGAATGGATTCCTGTAGCTAATTCCTCAATATGGGAAATTCCAGATGTAACGGCACCTTATTGGATTGTTGGAGGTACCAATGATAATACTTTCAAATGGGCTCCAACTGCAGAGGATCTAGAGCAAGGAACTCTTTCAGTAATAGTAATGAATTCGGATTATACCAGTTTTACAGGCAACGAAGACAGTAGTATTGAAATTTACTTTAGTATAGGAGCTAAAGTTCCATTAATAAACGCTATCGGATGGATTCTTGTTGTTTTTGGTGGTTTGTTCACTTTACTAGGTATTATCATAGTATGGAGTGGTTTACGTGCAAAAAAGCCAAGAACTGAACGTATTCGATATTATCAAGGAGTTCCAGCTAAAAAAGTAGATGTTATCGAAAAACCTCTTGCGAAGTATCAACTTCAGTGTTCTAATTGTGGTTCAATTAATGAACCTGAAAGCGCCTTCTGCTCTCAGTGTGGAGAAATTCTTCTTTCTGAGGATCGAAAAACTGTTGAGGATATAACAAAAGGAAAAGAAATAGATATTCTTGAACCCAGTGGTAATAAACTCGTTATTGCTGAAGGATGGCCACGTTTTTGGGCATGGTTAATTGATATCGTTATTATTGGCATGATTTCAAGCTCAATAAGTTCGATTGTATTCTTTTCCTTGAATAACTGGGATTTCTGGTCGTTTGGTGTTTGGAGCCCATTCCAATGGTTATTTAGTTTCGGCCCCTCCTCCTTGTTCTTCTTTGTGTACTGTATTTTAATGGAATATTACTACGGCCAAACTATAGGAAAAATGGTTCTTAATCTGGAAATAGTCTCAGAAAGAACTGGAGAACGTCCAACAGCTGGTGAGATAGCAATTTCAGCCCTTGGTAAAGCGTTCTTTTTACCTTTAGATGTTTTTCTAGGCTGGATTTCTCGTGATGAGAGTCAAGTTCCAAATCTTGAGCAGCGCATTACTCAAAAATGGGCAAAGACTGTTGTGATTGAAAAACAAAAAGAAAAAGAGGCTTCAGCACGTTTTGTATCAAGACGATTCTAAATCGTCTATCATCTTCTTTTTTTATTTCTAATTTTAAGTCTAAAATTGATTAAACTCCTGTATTTCGACTGATTATAAATATGATAATTGATTTTTCTTCAGGTAAATCTTCCTTCGGAATATAAAAACTCTCTTGACTCTTTTAATACTCGTTTATAATCATCGAATGTTAACATTGTAAGAGCTTCATCAAAAGTGACCCATTTATAGCTAATATGTTCCCCAGAAAGAGTGATATCTTTAGAAAAAAATTGGACAAGGAAAAAAACAACCTTTTTTATTATGGTTTTCGATCCACGTTTTGGAAAATAAATAGAATCACTAATAAGCCTTTTCATCAACTTAAAGTCTGATGATCCTGTTTCTTCTCGGATTTCACGAATTGCAGTCTGCTCATATGTTTCTCCTTCATTTTGCCTGCCTTTTGGGAATGCCCAATATTTAAATGGTCCATTATGTAAAACCAATAGAAAAAGAGGGAATTTTGTAACCTCGTTGAGATAAACTGGCACACCACCACAAGAAATTTCGTCAAAAGGTTGAATTTCACCTTGATTTGGGGATACCAAGAATAATCCTCTCTATATGAGCTAGAAGAAAATACCTATTTTATTTCTATTAAAAGATGAGACAGTTTTTATTTATTTTTGTTTGCTTAATGACATGAATGAAGTAGAACAAAGATTATTACAATTTCCTAAAAAGTAAGTACAACAATTGGAGACAGGATCTTGGAAGATAATAACACTATTTCAGAATTTAGAGTTATTTTAAAAAAGGAAAATCCTCCCACGGATATAAAAAATGTCAAAGGTAAGTTAATTTTACATTTTCAGAAAAAAGAAATGGTATTTTTACCCAAAGATGAAAATCAGAATAATAGTAGAATTTATAATATGGTAGATTTTACAAATGCTTCAATTGTTACATTAAAAGAATTATTTAGAAAAAAAGAACTTATTTTAGTTAAATTTTCAAAAAAACAAGTAAGTGTCGATGTTTATTTTGAGCCTATTGACGTTTCAGCAGATTATTTACTTCAAAAGATCACAGATTATAGAGACCGAATATCGAAAGCTACATCGTTATCCTCCGCAGTAGGATCGTTCTTCGAAAAATTAGGTACAGGAAGCCAGAAAATCGTTCAAGAAATTGGTTCGATAATTCAGTCTTCTCATGAATTATCCCAAGCAATAAGTCAATCAATTACTTTCATTCGTGAGGCTACAAAAGCAGCAAATATCCTAAATTCCGTTGAAATGGCTGAAGATGATGAGAAAACAACCAGTCTCAAAGGAAAAGAGATTGATATTGATATTGATGAGATCTTAAAACGTTCTCTAGCTTCGGATAAGATAGAAGCAATGATATCAGGATTAATTGCTAAAGGTTTAATTTCCGCAAGAGATCAGAAATTTCAAGAAGCTTTAGAAGCGTTTAAAATTGCACGAGAAGCTGCTGAAAAGGAGAATCTCAAGGAATATACAGAAGCAGTGGATGAAAATATAGAGAATCTTAAAAGAATGGATTCTATAGATGAAATGAACACTGAATTATCTGAAAAAGCAATTAAATACGCAACTGAAGCAAGGAACATAGTTACAGAATGGGAAGCATCGAAAAACGATGAAACTGAGGATAAAAACGAGAACTAGGGTAATCATCATTGGAGTGATCATTTGGGGATCTTTCATTCTCCTTTCATTATCATCTATTAGCCAAGTTGCATCTATAACAACTAGGAAAGAAATTGAGTCACAAAATTTCAAATTTAATGAAACCTATGTATATGGCCTTATTGATAAACAAGTTGAGATTAGCCCACGTTACCCTGGTTCTGAAGGGATCGAAAAAGCAAGACATTTAATTGCATCAGAGTTACCTCTAGATAAATGGTCTATAGTCTATCAAAATTTTACGAAAAAATGGATGAACGATGAAAACATCACTTGTGTAAACATTATTTGCGAACCTCGTGAACGTAATAGTTCACGACAGGCTTTTTTATTGCTAGCGCATTATGATACAAGATTATGGGCTGATGCAGATCCAGATGTTCAAAAAAGAAAAAATTATGTTCCAGGTGCTAATGATGGAGCATCAGGAGTAGCGGTAGTGTTAGAACTCGGCAAAATAATGTTGGATTATTATAAATTTACCAATTTTCAACTTATTTTTTTTGACGCTGAAGACCAAGGTAATATCAATGGATGGGATTGGTTAATCGGATCCAGGTATTACGCCCAATCACAAAAATTTCGAAATGAGAATCTATCTTTTGGAATATTATTAGATATGGTGGGTGCCAAGAATGCAACATTTAGACGTGAAAAATATTCCGATCAATATGCCAGTGAATTGGTAACTTGGATATGGGATGAAGCTCATGATTTAAATTTTCAGGGCTATTTTTTAAATTCATCTGGACGACGAATAATTGATGATCATGTTCCTTTACTAGAACAAGGACTTCCAGTGATTGATATAATTGATGATTTTGGTATCCGATATACACCATGGCATACCACATTTGATAATATGACTTATATTGATGAACAAACATTAAAAGCAGTAGGAGAAACTTTAGAATCAGCATTATTTAAGTTAATAAATTTAAAAGAAGAGTTACCAAATCTTTCAACAGTAATATTTGAAACTCCTGTTTTATTTTATTATCCATTTAACATAATTCTATTCTGGGGATTTAAAAGAGCTCAGAAAAGGAAAAGAAGAGATTCATAGCTTCATAAACAAAGTATTTATTTTATCATCTCAAAATAACTGAAATGAATTAAAACAATTATAGAATTGATGTAACTTATATAGAAGAACAAGTTTATACTAATATTCTTTTAAAAGAACCATTATGATTTTTCAAATGACTCTGAATGGACAAGATGACAACAATGAATTCAGTTAAAGGATTAGGAACAAAATTAAAGTATAGATCTCTAAATATTAATGATGTTGATGCTATTATTGAAATAGATGAACAAATCGTGAGAAGAAAACGTACTCCACTTTTTCGTGAGCATCTCTGTGAACAACTAGCTAAGCATGGTGAGGAAAGCTTTGGCGCACTTACCCTAGATGGAAAACTAATTGGGTATATCATCGCTGAAACTAAAGTGTATATCTATGGCTCTGATGATTTAAGCGCATGGATAATTCTACTTGGAATAGACCCAAATTTTCAAGATCAGGGAATAGGAACAGCCCTTGTAAAACAGGTTATTACATATTTCTCACAAAAGGGGATTAAAGTAATTCGTACAGTAACAGCATGGGATTGGGGAGATTTAGTCGAAT
>JBHLKP010000077.1:0-16224 GCA_048886525.1 Candidatus Hodarchaeota archaeon
GATACTCCTGAATTAGGTAATGATAAAGTTCGATTAGCATTAAATTATGCAATTGATAAAGCGCAGCTAATCAATCAGTTCAGTCCAACTGAACTCGTAGAAGAAACCACGAATCTCTTACCTTCAGGAATTGAAACTAGAGAATCTCTAAACGGATTCCCCTACGATCGTGATTATGCAAAGAGTTTATTAAACGAATCGGGATATCCTATTGGTTCTGACGGTTATCGGGCTAATCTTACTCTAGTCGCCAATATATCACTCTCTCCAATAACATCTAGAATCCAAACTGATCTTGAAGCAGTCGGAATAAATCTCACGATCATTACGAATAATGTACCATCGCTTGTCCAAAGCGGGAATTTTGACATCTATATCGAGGATTTTATCCATATCCAAGATCCTGATTTAATCTCACCCTTTGTAACTTCAACTGGAAACCTGAATTTCGGATCTTGGAGCTTTCAATTAGATGATTGGGTAGATTTAGGACGAATTACTCCTGCGCGACAAGAACGAGATTATTATTATAAACAGGCACAGTTACAAATTCAGGAAAAGGCCCCTCTGCTATTTCTACTGGATAGAATCGATTATTTTGCATCACTAGAGAGTTTTAAGGATTATGTATGGTTGGACTCCTCTGGGTACAGAATTGGATTTGATTATACCATATCAAATAATAATCCCGGCATAAAATCAAAGATATTGAAGAGAAGTAATGTACAAGGATGCACACCAAGTTGTACTGTTGATAATTGGTATATTGGCCCAGAGGGCACCAATTGTGCCTCAGACCAAACCAAGCTGTATAATTCCGACACTGATGTTGAAATAGAATCGACACAAGTTTGTTTAACATTTGTTATAAAAAAAACGTATGAACTTACTAACTTAGGTTCTACATTGCCTCAACAATCAGGTATATTCTATAAGGTTTCGGTGGACATAGATTCAGAGAATTATAAAATAAAATGTTCTTATTCTGGTAATGAAATTAATGAAAAGTTAGATGGCTTGGACCTATGCAAATTAGCACTCTTTAAACGGAAAAGTGGGAACTGGAAGGAAATAAATACCTATGATCATAGTACTCGAGACAGGTTTGTAACTGTAGAAGTGAAAGGAGATAAGATTCTGAGTTTACAGGAATGTTATGAAGAGTGTCATTGCAGTACAAATCTTCCCCTTTTCAGCTTTAGTAGCGTTTTCGTTCTTATATTAGTAAGAAAGCGAGTAAACAAAAACTAAGTGAATGAAGTGAATGCTACATCAAAAGTTAGTTGTGAAGAGCCATATCAAGTTATTCATCTAAGAAAAGGGGATCAAAAACAAAAATACACATTCATTATCAAGATTTTGGTAGTCTGTATTATTTTTATAGTCTTCACAATCCTTTTTCAACCGTTTTTAATTACCATTATAGATTTTCGAAGTTCCGAAGTTGAATTTGATTTACATTCATTCCTAGACGTGTATTGGCTTTTTCTCAAAAGTGATCTCAATAAATTTTGGATTTATATCATTTATACTCTTGTAGGACTGGTGTTTGGATATATTCTAGTAAGAGTATATAGATTCATTGGAGACATCTTTCCTTATTTTCTATTAGGAATGATATTGCGATTTAAAATTTTAATGAGGAATACTAGATTAAGAAGACTGTTTATGGAGGAGCATATTTGGTATGTAGAATGCAATACGATCAGATCAGTAGATTTTAAAAGGCCGAATGGTTATTTTCGTGAAATCGTAATTAATCGGTGGAAGGAAGTTTTTCTTCTGCCAATTGCTTTAAATTTGACAATCGCAACATCTACTATGAATAATTTTGGTTTAGATCCAACTATTCTTGGATTATCGGAATTATTGCTAGCTTTAATAGTTCCCATTAGTTTAGCTCTTATTTTACCGACAATATGGCAATATGAGGATGTTGGAATAAATAGAGTGAAATTGGGGGAAAAAGATCAAATAACCTACATACAGAATGCAGGATCTATGATTCGAGAAAAATTAGATATTCTGGTTGGTTTCGGAATTATTATCCAATTTCCCTCAATTTTACTCAATTACTTCAGAGGAAGTATTAGACCAAGTGAATTAACAGACTTTCTATCACGTTTTCTTTATCTCTCATATTTCTTGTTGATAGGACTTTGCTGGAGTTTTGTTACTCTCATTCCTTGTTTATCGATTATATCCATTGGTTACTTTGAAAATTCTCATTCTCCTTTGACAGAGAAATTGACAAAGAAAATAAAGATGAATCTTCCATTGGTGCACATCAAGCACGATCTTAAATAAGGGCATAAACCCTCGAGTCCAAGCAGCTTGTAGGGAGAATACTAGAATAACATGCAAAATTGTCGTCAAAGGCTGGATTACCATCAAGCTGCCAAAATCTGCTAAAAAATCTCGAAACAAATACCCCCCTAAAAACGAACCTTTCTTAAAACTAAATAATGGTAAAACACTTGTTTTTTATTCATATTATTGCTTTTCATTTTGATTCTATTTAATTTGAGTAAGAATTTCTTTTAAAAAGACCCTAAATCAATTGATTTAAGAGTAAATTCTCTCAAATGCATTTTCGCCTAGAATTATCAGATTTGACTGAAAAATCTTGTAACAAAAATTCCCCCTAAAATTGTCATTTTTTACTTCTATTATACTTATGTTGTAAATGAGTTGTTAATACATACATTACCATTCCTAACTTAATTAAGTCATATAAGATAATACGAATTGGAGGAACTGAAATGTCGGACAATAATCAAGAATTTGATGAGAAAAGGAGAAAAAGAAAATTACCAGATCCAGAAGGATACGATACTATTATGAAAATGCAGTTACCAGATTATGAAATCAAACCAAGGAAAAAAAAGAAAACAAACGATGAATAAGAAGTCTTTGTCTTGGAGCTGAACATGACTTGAAAAATAGTTCAATAGATAGTCAAGATGTAGGCGTATTGGAGCTATTACTGTCAGAAACCTCTAAACGTTTTGAACATGAAGAAAATCGAAAAGAAATTTTAGAAGGAAAACTCAACTTCTTCATGACATTCTATGGAATCCTAATTTCTGGCATTCTTGTCTTAATTAGTGTTCAGATAGACAATATTAAATCGTCTCAATTTGCAGGAATCCCTTTAATAGCTAGTATAGTATTGATTTTTTATTTATTGATCTTTCTGGCCTATCTATATAATATTATTCGGCTTCAAGAATATATAGAACCAGTAGATCCTAGGAGTTTCTATGATAAGTTTTCTACAGAGAAGATCTCTACTGTCAAAATGCAACTAATGAGTAACTATATCTTTGCGTTTGAAACTAACAGAGAGTCAAATAATTTCAAAACAAAAATAATCAGACGAGTATGTTATCATCTTTGGCTTCAAATTTGTATCATCGTTTTCATTATTCTTCTGAATATTTATACTACAACATTGGGGTAATTCATAATCGTCCTAGTCTTCAAATGATTAGATACAACTTGACATTTGGTTTTGATAATCATAACTTCGCAAAGGGCTGGATTAACACCAATCGTAATATTACTATGAGAAGATGAGTATCAATTCTAGATCTTGAGGAAGATGATAATTTCCTTTCAATGACTACCCTCATTAAGAGAATATAGCTGTTAATTATCCAAAATAAGTACAATAAGACATTTATCTCTCTTTGAACATTAATACTTTCATGCTATTTATTTTGGGGAGAAAAAACAAATAATCAATTGGGTGGTGGAATTCAAACTCAAAATTTTTTTCAGGATCAATTCCTCGTAAAATGGGTATTCTATCATTAGGATCAAACGTTCTGATGATTGCTTTGGCTCCTCTACTTGATCTTTTTCCAATTTTTTCTTCATTTGAAAATATGAAAAAAGTCCCGAATAATTGGTCAAGTTTTCCTAATAATGATACTATTTTCAAATTTGTATCTTTCAAGAAAAGAAAGCGAGTTTCCATCTTTATTAGGCGATTATTAGCTAAGAATTTTTTACCTAATGGTGTAGTAATCATTCTAGTAAATTTAGTATCTTTTTCTCTTTGCAAGCTATTAATAAAATCTTTTATCCCTTTTTCAGAGGTTTTTTCTTGGTTTTGACATTCTTTTAATATTGCATTGATTATAAAATATTCCTCTGCAATCACAATATCCTTATAATCCGCATCTGATAAATAAATGGGTGCTGAAAGAGTTTTTGGAAAATTCGTTTTCCCACCAATATAGAAATTCTTTATCAGTTTAGGCATAGCTCCCCATAATTTCCTTTTTTCTTTTTCTGAAGGTTTTTCTAGTATATTATTCGTAAATTCAATGAGATAGCCTAATTTACTGGATTTAAATCTATCTTTTTCTAAATCTGAAATCAAACCGTCAATATTCAAAAAAGAGTTTCGTGGAAGCTCTCTAATCCTTTCTCCTGATTTGTCCTCTGTAATATAATTTCTAATATCACTCATTTGAGCTTGATTGAACTCATTTTCCAATGGAAATTTAAAAATCATATTTTTACTTGAAGGAAATTCAGGATTTTGTTTAATATAGGTTTCTAATGAGATCCAATATGCTTTATCAGGTTCTTCTTCAGGTTCAGGTAACCAGATAATATAAACTTGAAATGGATTCTTAAACCAGATATCAATCCAGTTTTTTAGCTTATCTATATTATTTGTAAATTTAGCGTAAATAACGCTAACATTATCGCATTCTGTTACTCTTTTATAACTACTTCCTGCCTTTAACTGGAAAGAAACACCTTTATTTGTCATCTTAAGCGTACCCACTTTGTCATCAGGAATCATGAGATTAGCCTGAACATCAATACCAAAATCTGAGGTTCTATGAAAATTTTTGAACCAACCATATTTTCTCTTTAGAACTTTTGATACTAGGGCATCTAATTCTTCTTCATGATCAGCTCGGAGAGCTTGTGACATATTATAGGTCATATCGATTTCTAACTCCCAAACTTCTTGTTTCATTTATTGCTAAACTTGTAAGCTTATTTTGAGATGATTTAAAATGTTATTATATAATTACATCAAATTATATTATAGTTTTCTTTTGATTTGTATTATGTTAATTGATATCGTCAAAGTGAGCAAATCTTGAACGAATATTTTACGGTTTTTTAATCAGAAACTGATTAACATGAAATTGCATAATGAATGGTACATAGATATAAATATCTGATAGTCTCAATTACAGAATTGTTTTTCTTTTTCATTCTAAGAGGGTTCAAACAGCACTAAAGCTAAGAAATGTCCTTAAGCAATCCTTTTTTATTATCAAGAATGAAAGAGAAATAGAGGTTCAATCAGTACTTATAAAGCGAGGCATGAAAAAATTGGCTAAAGGAAAAATGATTTGTCCATATTGTGAATCAGATATAGAAAAACCAAAACTAGAGAAATTTGAAAATTGGGGTAACCGTCATTCTTGTTATGTATGTCCAAAGTGTTACAAAATATTAGGAGCGAGTGGTAGAGCATAATAAAAAAAACTCGCTCTTCACCTTTTTTCTATATGGGTACACGTACAGATTATATTGATTATTGTCAAATTTATTAGGGAATGAATCTTCATCGTAAAAGGCTGGATTAACACCAAAAAAAAGCTTTTCTTAAACAATTAATGAAGAGTAAATACATTTTTGGGAGTGATTAGTATATAAAATATCGCATGTAGACTGGACGAACACTAATAAATTAAATATTAGCTAAAAAAACAAAAAATCAAGGTATAATTACCATGAAGAAGTATATGTTGGATAAAAACATTTTTAATCGAATTGTAGACGAAAAGATTTCTATTGAATCCCTTCCTAAGGATGCGTGATACTATATAAATCACATCCAAAAAAATGAGATCCTTAAAGCTACCAATCAGAAAAGACAAACGAAATTGTCTGCTATATTTACAGTAATTGAGTAAAGTGACATTAATACAGCAAGTAAGGTTTGGAGTCTAGGATCAAAAAGAATGTCAGAATGGGATAGATCTAATTGGATACTTGACAATCACTGTGAAAGGTTATATAATAGAATTCAGGAACTAGACAAGGAGCAGAAGAAAACTAGAAGTAAAGAAAATCAGTGGAGAGATGCATTAATTGCAGATACTTGTATCCAAAAGCATATCCCCTTAATAACTTCTGATACTGCAATATATGAAGTTGTAAAAGAATTCGGAGGACATGTTCTTAATTTTGTTACGTTTTTAAGAGAACCTAGAAATTTTTTAGAGTAATCTATTTTATAGATAGTTCTCATGATTTATAATGATGTAGAGTGGTTGAGAGAGAGAAGAAAAATGCCAAATGAGTATAATTCAAATAATATTAATGAAAAAATCTTAAATTTATGGAAAGAATTTTCAGGAGAACAACAATTGCCTACTAAACTCTTTCCATTACTATATAACAAATTTAAACATAATCAATTACTCTTTATTGGTCTTAATCCCTCCTTCAAAGCTAGTGTGATGAAATCACTGGGGATTGAATCAGGGATTCTTACTGATGAAGACGATGTCGAAGCAATTTATCGCTGGAATAACAAATCTATTGATCAATCAAAAGTTGAAATGATCATCAAACTAGATAGTTATGCTGTCATCCATCATGATTACTACAAAGTATTACACAAGATTGCCTCTAAATTAAAGCCCCAGTTAGAAATGCAAGCGATTGATTTGTTTGTTATTCGACAGACGAAACAGAAAGAAGTAGAGGAATATATTAAGATTAGTGAGGACAGAATAATATCAATTCACCCATTTTTTAAAAGTCAAATTGAGATCACCTTCGAATTGATTCAGGAATTGAAACCTCAAATAATCGTGGTTGTCAATGCATTTGCTTCAAAAATTATTCAAGTGTTATGGCAATCTTTAATCTCTGATTTTTCCCAACAAACGGGATATCAGTTATTTAAACTCTCATTTGAAAAGAGAATCCCCATATTTTTCTCAGGAATGTTATCAGGTCAGCGTGCTTTGGATCTAGGGTCTCGAGAACGGTTGGTTTGGCACATTCAACAATCTCTCAATAGGTAAACAAATGAACAAATGATATAGTTAAATGATTATCAATTAAAATTCAATGACTATAGAAAAAGTAAGGTGAGAATTTCTAATGCGTAATTATGATGGTGATGCTTTTGTCGCCTTTTCTGACATTTCTGGATTTAAAGAATTAATGAAGGAAGAAGAACGCGCTTGGAGCGCTTTAGATAGATTTTATCAATATGGATATGAACTAATGCTTAATAAAACCGAATTAGATGGTTTATTCGTATCTGATTGTGGAATTGTCATAGCAAGAGATTCTCTTGAACTAGTAGATAGATTTAGATCATTGCTATCTTTTTTAAAAGAATTAAATGAGAAGATGCTTAGTCACAATATTATGTTGATCACTTCCATTGCTTATGGACATTTTAAATACCAAAGAAGAATAGATTTCAAAAGAATGAGGAAGAAACTCTTATTTGGAAATGCTTATTTACACGCTGTTATAGATAATATGGAAAGCAAACCAAAAATTCAACCAGGGCAATGTAGACTCGTAAAGAATAATCTTCCTTCAAGAATAGTTGAACTAATTGATAATTCTGAAAATGATAATATTCTTGGTTTAATTAGGAAAAGAGGAAATGATAATACTCACTACTATTTCTATTGGAACCTCCAAACACCTAATGACATTAGGAAATTTGAAAATGTCTATACAAGTTCCTATAACTTGAAATATTCAGGGATGTTAAAAGCATTAAAAAAAAGAAATTTTTGAACAAAAAGAAAGCTGATTTATTACATCCTTTTCTTGCTTGTTCTTTCTAAAAACAAATAAAATATCAAAGAAAAAATTAAACAAAATGAGTCTATTATCTAATTAGGCTTACAACGGTTCAAATATTTGCTTTAAAGACTATAAATGGATAACTGTTGTTAATGAAAGTCGGAGAAATAATACCATTCGCTTTACGAAACCTAGATAAATTCAGCGAAAGAATAAATCTAAATAATTTTCACTCAATTAGGCGTTTCTTAACATTATACTATTTTTTACTCAATAGTGAAGAAACAAACGCTGAAGACTTAGAGAAATTTTCTAAAGAAATTATTCTATCAATAAAAGAATTAGATGTCGACTTTCTGAATATTCACAATCTAGAGTCTCTATTTTACATCCTTGATATGGCTACTCAATATTCTGATCAAAGAGTAGTTGAGCTTATTAAGCAAAAAATAGAATCAATTAGGGATAACTTTCAAAAGACGAAAATACGGAGTTTCTATTTATATGAACATCTTTTGATTGAGAAATCATTGAGAGATCACCCTGTAAGCAATGGTATCTCCTTAAGGGCCTTATATTATGTGATTCGATATAGGAAGATCTCTGGAGTTATTACTGAAAATCAAAAACAAATATTGTGGAAAATCCTAATCAGAAATTACTTCATTGATATACAGAAGGAGTTTGCTTATTTTCCAAGTGCTAGAACAAAGATTTCTACTATCCATCCTTCAAATGTCGATTCATTTGATAAGGATTATTGGGTATTTAAAATCTATGAGAATATTAAGGGTAGTCTAGATCAAGATTATGCTGAAATATTGGAAACCATAAAGAATAGAGCGCAATACTGTTTGGAATCGTATGGTGATGAGCTCAATGTGCGGATTGATACATATCGGGCAGTTTATATTCTTCATTATATGAATGAAAATTCAATTAAACGTTTTAAAAAACTGTTATTGGATTTTAACTACATTGCTGTCAATTTATTAATATCCAAGGAAATTCTATATTTCTTAAATTTACAGTGGTGTGATATTCTCTTTGATTATCCACATAATGGATTGAACAGATTTGATAATGTTGAATTACTTGTAAATTTCTGTAGAGAACGGAAATTGATTAAAAAAACATTCCTTGACTTTTTTAATGCAATAAATCAATTAAGAGATGAAAATAAGAGTGATTTATCAATTGATGTGATTGAAGAATTAACCAATCTGCTAGAAAATGATCCAGATTTCAGAGAAATTTGTCTTAAAGCATATTTGTCATCACGCTATAATATAATAACAATCCCTGATCTTACATTCATTAAGGACATTCAAGAATCCATGATAAGATATATCATGTTAAAATTACTTTTAGACCAAAATATTGCATTTCAGTTAATATTAAAGAATGCATTATCTTTTGAAGAGAAGTATATTCCATTAACTTTTAAAAGAATACATTTCTTTATTCCTGAATCAAAAATTGAGGGCTTTTTATCAGAATTTGCATTTTTCAAGCCTCTGAGAAGAATTAAGAATAAGAAACACTACTCTAAGAAAATTTATAGAATACTGAATCAATTGAAAGGCAGGTTCTCTCAAATAGACATTCCTTTCTTAAATAACGATGATTTCGAAGGAGAATATGTCGTTTACCCTTATACAGTAGCAAATCTAAACTATAAAGATAATGAGATTACAAACCTTCGAATGACTGTTGCTTTTAGAGATTTCATTTTTAAACAAAAGATTCAAGAAATTAAAAGCATTTTCAGTAATTTTTTCAATGATTTATGCAATTTTGCGGAAAGAAATTATAATATCTTTGAGTTCTACGGAAGACAGGAGGGAAATAAAGAAATGATTGAATTTTTAAGAATTTTCTTCGAAGAAGGCTTTGATAATGTTCTCAAACTTGACATAGAGAAATGTACAGATAATCTTGAATATCCACCTTTAGAATTTCTAATAAACGAAACACTTCCAACTGAATTAGCAGAGATAATGGTCAGTATATTGAAGAATTTTACAATCGAATTTAAAAATAAAAGAGTTATAACCAAACGTGGAATTGCACAAGGAAATCCCCTCTCGAGTGAGCTTTATATTTACATTCTTTTAATAAATCTAATCCTCTCCATAGTAGAAGCAAAAGTCGATCTCGATAATATCAAGATTCTTACTTTTGGAGATGACATCGTTATTGCCTCGAAAAGAATCGAGGACATAATTGATTTCTTTTCGAGGATTGAATATAATTTTCATGTTACAGGATGGTCTTTAAACAAAGATAAATGTTCTATCATTACACAAAAGAAAATGCAGTCAATTAATTCTTTGAACGAAATCGCCCAAAAGAGAGAATTTGATTCTGTTGGTCTTCATCTGGAATTTTTAGACGATATTAGGATAAAACTAGATGAAAACAGAATAAATAATGTTAAAATGAGATTTTGGTGGACTATTCTAAAGATTCTTAACAATCTATATTACAATAAATCCATTTCTTATAGGAATTTTCTAGATGTTTATCAAGGCTATCATGATGATTCTCAAATTTATCCTGAATCACAGGATTTTGACGGAAATTCGATTGAGGATTACATTTTTGAAAATCTAACATCAGTTACCGATCTTTTATTTGGTGAAAGTATAGATTTCCCAAAGGATTCAGTTGAGGATAGTATCAATATTTTAACTTTGAAGCTAAAGGAATTATCTATTTTTCCTGATAGGATAGAGTTCATTCCTGATCTAATAATTTACACTGATGGAGCCGCGGATCCTAATCCTGGACTTGCAGGTGCAGGAATCAGAATTGACTTGGTGGGACAGGAGAAGCAAATTCTCTTGAAAGAATATTTAGGCTTAAAAACAAACAATGAGGCTGAATATCTTGCTTTAATAATTGCATTACGACACGCTGGGAATACTTTTGGGTGGGACAAAAGAATTAAAATTTATTCTGATTCCCAAATCATGGTTTATCATTTTAAGGGGGATTATTATGTCCGTGACAAACGCTTAGCGGATTTACATAAGTATCAGAAGAATCTTGAAAAGAAATTTCTTAACAATGGGGGTCAGATAGAAATTGAACACATTTACGGACGTGAAAATGTGATAGCTGATAAACTTTCAAAGGAGGCTGTGATTGAAGGGAGAATGGGAAAAATTAAAGAATATACTTTTTAGAACCTAATACTTTTCTATAACATCCAGAGTGCCATTGAATCAATATTCTGCGGTGTTATTCCTGATTCCATTAATAACGCAGCCTCGTGTGCAAAATGAATAGTAATTGGAAGTTTTGTTCTTCCTCTTAATCCTGACCAGTTTAAATGCGAAAGAATTAATATTTGTCGAGCTAGATCTTCCATAAGTTCAGCATTATTTATGCTTATTTCTTTTCCTGCTAAAAATCTTGGTGAAACTTTTACTGCTTTTGGAATAGTTGGTAAATTCATTTCTGGACCCAAAGTTTGGATAAAAATATCCAATTTTCGTAATTCATCATTATTCTCAATAGAAATGTAAGTTCCTGAGTCCGCAAGTGTATATTCTTCAGAAATTTTTTTCAAGATTGGAATATTCCCTGCCTTGCGGATTTCGAGAATAAAGAGATTTATCCCTTTTTCCCTTATTCCTTTTTTAAAACCAAGGATTTCAGAGTCATTTATGTCACCGTCTCTCATAAAAACAATATTATTGGGTTCAACCCCTTTTTTTGCTTTCACACGAGCCACAGTTGTCTCAATTAGATTTTGTGATACATCTTCATCCATATATTCATAAGAAATAGGTACATTTTCAGTAAAATGGTAAATATATTGTCCATTTTCATCGTAAACGACTATACAACCTGGACTAGCATGTTTAGCTCGGCCGTATTGCTTTCTTGATACATCAAATCCCATGTAAATTGTTAATCCTTTAAATTTTTTAGATATTTTTCCCTTTATACTCCATGGACGGCCTTGACATTTCGCATAAACTCCACATGCTACATTATTTAGATACGGCCCCCTTCTTCGAAGATTACTTGCCAAAAGACCCTGAGTAGGTATCCCTTTTCCCAAAAACTGACGTTTGATTTTATAATACGGAGCATTAAATTTGGGGTTTATTTGTAGTTGGAATATCAGGTTTTCTAGATAAGTTTTCATCATAAATTATGTCTTCAACCTTCCGAAATGGATGTAAAGTATACCAAACATCTTCAATTGAAAAAAGACTATTAAAAGCATACTTTAAATTATTCATGAAATCTCTAATTAGTCCTTCTTTGTTGAAAGGAACCAAGACATCTATTTCTAATTTCTTAAAAGCTCTTGTTTCAAGGTCAAAAGGGCCATAATCTCTCAAACCCTGAAATAAATTAGAAGATATTTTTCCTTCATTGAATTCAAAAGGAATTCGTTCAATTATTCCTAATTTGATCATGTTGATCACCTAATCTTTCAATACCCTATCAAATACTTCAGCGAGATCTGTCTGATATTTTATGAAAATGTCTGCGAGTTGGTCTTCATTTAACTGCATAAGGGGAAGCAAGTCCTCAAAATTATATCCTAATCTCTCCATGTAAAAATCTGTAAATTGAACTTGTAAAGAATAAACATTTGAAGATTCATAAGCATCTCTCTTACTCCTTGGGGATTCAATTAATATTAAGGGAGATTTTTCTACATAAGGAATTTCTTTCTGTTTATATTTTGTTTTCAATCTCTTGTTATAAACCATATAATTTGAATGGTCAGGAATTAGTATATCTTTGATTTTTCCAGAATCAATTTCACTATAAAGAGAATGAGCATGAAGGTTGATTACATCAATGCCAGAATTAATTAAAATATCAAGAGAAGGACTTAGCGAAAATCGAAAAGATGGATAAATCATTATTGCAGTTGAAGTGCAGAATTGGTCTAAATAAATAGAGAATCTAATAGCATTATGCCTTATAATATCAATGGTTATATTTGCCTTGCTAAATTGTTCTACTTTCTCCCCTTCAAAGATAAATGATCGATCACGATACTGAATTTCTTCACAATACCTTTCTAATATCATGTCACTTAGCATTACCCTTATAAGCTTAGGATATTCAAATTGGGAAAAATTAACTTCTTTCATAAGGATTTGGTTATAACTAGGTGTATAACTCTTATCCTGCAAATAATTAGATGGGATAATTAAATTATTATCATAAGTGAAACAATAAATCCCTTTTTCCTTTTCTAATTTGCATAAATTAATTAATTCATCTTTATAACTTAATCTATCAAGTTTTTTTTCAATTTTAATTAAATATCCTTTAAAATTAATCTTTGGTATTTTTTTTGGGCCATAAATCGGTATTAAAACCTCTTGATCTTTTATTGAAAACATATCAGATCATCTCATTTTTCAAATTATAATAAATTCATGACTCCATTGAATTCTAACATTTTCATCCCCTAGAACAGTTAGTTTTTGGATATCATTTCTAATTAATATATTTTCTATTTTTTAGGAATTCCATCTTCAAATCCTTTTCATCAAAAAATTTTAGCTTGTTTAGTATGAAAATACGCTTATAAGTATAATTAATGAGAACTTTTCTTGACACAATAAGAGTCGCAGATTAGAAACTCTAATGATAATTCAGAAGCTTGAATGAGATTACAAGTTTTAGAAATTATGTCGTCAAACCAGCCCTCTATAATTAAATGTTGAGCTATTCTCGGACTCCATTGCTCAATGAAGTTACATGATTATCGAAAATCATTTGAAATACAAATCGCTAAATAAAACAGAAAGAGAAACATTTTAATCTACTTAAAACCTTCTTTAAGTGGACATCTACATACAGAATTCCATGACCACCATAACTCTGTTACTCTATATATTTTAGAGCAAAATTTGTTAAAGCACTAGAGAAAGAGAGAATTTTGAATAAAATATATCTAACATATAGAGGATAGGAAATGAATGATTCTAAATCATTATCGGTTGAGAAAGGGGTAGAAAGACTCTTAAATAAGATGGATAAAGAGTGGGAAGAGAAAATATTAGATGTTCTTCTTAGAATTGCATTCAGACCAAATTGGAATTATACAGGAACGATTCTAAAACGAAGAGACACTGCTACGAGACTATGGAAAGAAGTGGAAGGATATTTAGAAGTAAAACAGCAGATTCAGCCTCGAGAATTACTCAGATTGAAAAGGGAAATTGAAAAAACATTTTTGGAAGAAATAAAACTTGATCTTGTCACTCTCTATCCCCTGCCTGGTCCTCCCGCTCGTCCTGGATCAGAGGATTGCTATAACCGGTGGTATAACTTCCAACAAGAAGTCCTTGCAGGTATGCATTCTTCTATTGATAAGTACGTGAAAAATTCAATAGAAAAGCTCTCTGATGAGGAAAAAGACATTATTCGTAGCGTTTTACGATGTCTGCCTGTACCTGACCATGGAATTGTATACATGCAGGATTATCCTCAACTTTGTCAGTTTATGGAGGAGATTGAAGAGGATTATAAGCAGACTTATGGAGGACCCCTGAATATTCAACTTCTTTCCAAAGCAATCATCAGAGCGGGACTAGGAGATTGGACGACCGACAATCAACTTTGTATTTTTACAAGAGAAATAACATATCCCCCGAAGTTTATCGTTGAACATGTGGATATAGATGAGTTTTTATCTTTAGAAGGAAAAACAGTTACACCTGTTTCAGAAGAAATGAGCGGAATAACTATTGAAAGCCCAGAGTTCTCAGGTAAGGAAGATGAAACAGCATTACTTGAATTCACAATCCGAAATCATGAATCTGCAGAAAAAACCGTCTCTATTGGAATTTCTACTGGATTTCGAGATTCAGATAAAACTACAGGAAATTACATGATACCGCCTCTATCTGAAAAGAAAGTTGGCCCATTTATAGTAGGAACACCTCATTTTACCAAGAAATCAGAGCCAATACGTATCGAACTTAGAGATGATAAAAATTTGGTTATATATGAACAACTAATCAAGGTAAATGTTCAAAGAAGCATGAAAAAGCTGTTATTCAACGTCCTGTTCTCTAGATTCAGATTGCGCTATTAATAATCTTAAAGCTTCAAAAATTGTTTCAGAACTTCGTCAAAGGCTGGATTAACACCATTTTTTTATTTATTATGTTTATCCTTTTCATGTTGCTGCTTTGCTACTCGGGTACTGAAAACTTTGGGACAAAATGAACATAGATGTACCGCCTTGAAATGTTGTTCTCTTGTTTCTTCATTCTTGAATTTTTTGTCACATTCAGAACATTTGAACATTTTTTGATTGGGAGGTTTTTTAATCTCTGAAGTTTTTTCAAGCTGTTGACATAGAAAAATCAGTTTTTGTTGAAGATGGACACGGATGGCGGGAATATTATTTGTTTTATAGAGATTTATTATGATTTGTTGTTGTTTCTGTAAAGTAGGGACA
The DNA here is from genome assembly GCA_048886525.1 of Candidatus Hodarchaeota archaeon. GTDB lineage: Archaea > Asgardarchaeota > Heimdallarchaeia > Hodarchaeales > Hodarchaeaceae > Hodarchaeum. Next base: position 15,278 of record JBHLKP010000077.1, read on the forward strand.
AGAGTTTGAAATTCCGTCCAGTATTCAGTCCACTTACTTCGATCGGATTCGGAACCAAGCTTCATAATAACAAATCGCTTTCTCTCTTCAAGATTTCCAGGAGAATCAGGAATAAGATTGGTAATGATGCCTTTAGAAACGATGTATTGCCAGTTAAAATCGGGTAAATTCAAAAGAAACATTAAATGTCCAACTAAAGTGTCCAATCTTTCACGAACATAGTTATCCTCAATTTCTTTTCTGAATTCGTTTACTGTCAATTGTTGCTTTGGGTGAGCCGAAATCATATAATTTATCGTATGAGACAATGATTGGAGTAATCCCAAAAGATTTTGACAGCTTTGGATTATATCACGACGATCACGGATATGAGGAATAATCTGAGGCAGTTTTGGATAAAGTTTCTTCTTATTCTGACATACAACACGAACATCATGTCCTTGTGAGGAGAGATTTTGGATAAGCTGGAGACAATCTCTATCGCCAGAAATTAAAACGACAATCAATGGAGGAGGGTAATCTTTACAAATAGTTGCGCAATCAATTTCCATTACATGATTAGTAATACCTTTTTTTTCAGTTTCTATCCCCAATTGATGAACAAATCCATTAGTTTCCAAAAAAGTAACAATTTCTGATGGAATGTTTGTTTGTTGGCCATATACGCGCTTAGCGACAATACGATGAGAAATTCCTGAGGGAACCAGAGCCTCAAGGAAAATTTCAGGACGAATATTCCTTGGAATTGGGAAATTCTCATAATCCCAAAAAATCGCTGCCTGAGTCACAGGTAGTAAAGTTTGTTTTATAGGGATTTGATCAATCTGCTTTATGGGTTCTAAAATTTGGCGAGAAGGATTAATTATCATATCTTCAACTATTTTACCAAAAATTTCGAAAATACCCTTTTTCTCTGACATTATCTACTATTCCACCAGAAATTCAAA
>JBHLKP010000078.1:0-16098 GCA_048886525.1 Candidatus Hodarchaeota archaeon
CAGGGAAGACTGAGTCGTTTTACTGGAGAACATGGTGAAAAAAATGCTCCATTTGACACAAAAGTAATCTATTTCTGTTTATTTTTTACTATCAGCTAGATTAATAAGATATTATTCACACTATATTTTTAATATCTAATTTGAGTTCTGATAAAAATGGAGATAGAACTTACTAAATTGATAGAACGGGATGATATCCCGAATGATGCGAGAATCACACTAGAGAAGATAAGAATCTCATATAAAAGTTTGATAGAAGAAATTGCAAGAATTAAAACACAATTCAAAGATTTTATTAAAGATTCTCCAGCTGGTATTCTCGAAGTTGATGTTGTAAGAGGCCAATTTATTTCTGTGAATGAAATCATATGTAAGCGAACAGGTTACACGAAAGAAGAATTATTAGCATTAAATCCGTTTGATCTATTGCCAGAGGAAAGTAAAGAATATTTTGCAGAAAAACAAATTTCACTACTCTCTGATAAAGAAACTATATCCAGACGGGCCGAGTTCAAAGTAAGGAAAAAAGATAGTAGTCTACTTTGGGTTACAGCAAGAATGAAATTTACATTCGATAATCAGGGGAATGTAGAAAGTGTTTTGATGGTTCTGTCTGACATTACCGACCAGAAAAGAGCAGAGATGGCCTTAAAAGAGAGTGAAGAGAGATATCGGAGATTATCTGAAGCAGCTTTTGAGGGAATCGTCATTCATGATCAGGGGATAATCATTGAAGCAAACCAAACGTATGCTAAGCTATTGGGTTATGAACTCTCCGAAATAATTGGTTCAAATGGATTAAACCATGCTGCGCCTGAATTTCGTGAGTTAATTCTTCAAAACATTTTAAGTGGATCAGAAGAACCTTACGAAGCTATTGCTTTAAGAAAAGATGGTTCAACTTTTCCAGTTGAAATTAGAGCTAAAATGGTTGATTATCAGGGAAAACATGCCAGAATTACCACATTTCGAGATCTCACTCACCAAAAAAAAGCTGAGGAAGCTTTACGAGAAAGTGAGGAAAAATATCGTACTATTCTCGAAAGCATTGAAGATAGTTATTATGAGGTAGATTTAGCTGGTAATTTTATCTTTTTTAATAAGAATCTTTGTAATATTTTAGGATATACTGAAAGTGAAATACTAGGGATGAATTACAGGCAATATTGTAGTGAAGCAACAGCTTCGCAGGTATTTAAGACTTTCAATGGAGTGTATCGTTCAAATAAACCTATTAAAGGATTAGAATTTGAATTTATAAGAAAAAAAGGGACTATAGGTTATACCGAGGTCTCTGTGTCTCTTATAGTTGATTCTACTGGAAAAAAGTGCGGATTTCGTGGTATTATTCGTGAGATTTCTGAACGAAAAGCCGCAGAAATCGCATTGCAACAAGCCAAAGAAAAATATCAAATGCTAATTGAGAAGATGGAAGAGGGGGTAGTTGTAGAAGATATGAATGGATATTTCACCTTTGTTAATCCTAAGACTGCCACTCTATTGGGATATAAAGAAGAAGAATTACTTAACAAACATTGGTCCAATTTTATTATACCTGAGTGTCTGGAAATGGTGGAGAAAGAGACAGATAAGCGACCAGAGGGGGTAAGCAGTAGATATGAAACAATAGCTTTAGGAAAGAGTGGTAAGAATATTCCACTAATAATTTCGGCCACTCCTCTTCACTCTAATGAAGGAGAATTTGAGGGGGTCTTATCAGTGTTCACTGATATTACTAAACTTAAAAATACTGAACAAAAACTGAGGAAGTCGGAGAAAAGAGTTCAGCGAATTAAGCTTGAAGAAGAGCGTTATCATGCAATGTCTAGCCATTTTCTTAATAATGATCTCCAAAAAATCCTTTTTGCCTTGGATTTATTATTATCCAGATATAACTCCACTAAAGAACTAGATCACGAAATTATCAAGCAACTGATTAGGATCGTTCATCATTCTTCACGAAATATTGAGCTAGTGAATAAAATTTTTGCAGTACTTCAATCAGGACTCCCCCAGAAAGCTGAAAAGCTAAATGCTTTGGAGCTAATTAATAACACCGTAGAAAAATTCACAGCTTTATCAAACCTTAAGATTATAGAAGTAAATGAAAAAACTCTGTCAAATATCAAACTAGAGGTAGATAATTATCTTTATGATATGTTTTATGAATTACTTTTCTTTATTCTTAATTCTAGTTACGTTGATCTAGATACTAAAAGATTAAAGTTACCAGTTCTAATCGAGGCTTCGTTCCTTCCCTCCAATCTTTGTATCTCTATCCGTGACCATTATTCACAACCAATATCTCAGCTAATCAGCACTCACCTTACCTCACCTATTACAGAGAAGTGGGAATCGAGAGGTCATTATCTTCCTATCGCTCTTGCTTCTGTTATTATGAAACGCTACAACGGAACCCTCAAGATTATTCCTTTAGATCCTAAAGGAAATGAATTTCAATTTCTCTTCCCCTTAAAAATTATACAACATCACATGAACATATAAAGAAAATAGTGTTCTGAATGGAATAATGAAAAAGTGTAAATACGATTAGTACTGCCTCAAATCCCTTCAATATTCTAGGGAAAATTAAGACGATCGTTACTACTTGAATTCTCGTTTCTGACGAAAAGGATTATCAAAAATCACTAAGGAGACGATAATTACCCCTACACCTATTGCTAGGATGACTATTATTTCTCCTAAGGGGAAAGCACCATATCCTTCGGTTATGACCTGATCCACTATGGTAGGTCCATCAAGATAGTAGTATAAGGAAGTTCCCTGAATTTGCTTTCCCATTTCAGGATCAGCTATTCCAACCAGGCCTCCGAAGGTCTTGAGAATGAAAGAGCCTCCAAGGAACAAACCACTAAATCCTAGTGTCTTCCCAGTATCCATGAATAAGACTGAGATTAGAACAACGATACAGGTGAGAGTAAGATAAAGAATCCATCTACTGAATAATCCTAAGAAGAATGCTTCCAGCCCACGAGGCTGGAATTCTATTCCAGGAATAACAAGTGCTCCTAAAATCGCTCCAGCAGTTGTAAGAATCGGGAAAGAGAACGAGATAGTAATAAAAGCAAATAGCTTCTCTAAAAGGAATCGCCATCTTGGGACTGGGAAACTCAATATGAAATCCAAGCTTCCGCTATCCACTTCGCGTGGAATGCATTGGACACCAAAGAGTAAAATAAGACCCATAAAAAAGATATCAGCCATAATAAACAGCTCCAGAACAAGTAAACCTTCAACAGATGTCAATAGCATTCCTTCTCCAAGTATTGCCTCATAGAAGGGAAGTTGCAGCATCTCTTGTAACATTTCAACGTATGGTTCAAATGATGGCCATATTAAAACCATTAATAAGGCGAATAATGCCATTACAAAGGAGATTACAGACCAAAAGATCCAATTTTTGCGTATTTGTTTTGCGTAAATGTAAAGCATCTTCATTCCTCCGGCTCCTTTATCAAATCTAATTCATCTTTATAGTAAGTCAGAAAGATATCTTCTAAACTACTGTCTTCTAAAGTCATCCTCTTGACCCGTCGTGAAGTAACAAACTTCAATAGATCATTCACATCCTCTTTAACCTTAACAAGAAAAATAATGTCTTTCTTTTCGACACTAAATACATTCGGAATAGCTTGGAATTCTTCTAGGACGGGAGTCTCCCCATCGACAAATTCAACTGACATCTGTTGCATAGATTTTCTTCGGAGTTCTTTAACAGTTTCAATAACGATGATTTTTCCTTTTCTAATTATAGCCACGCGATCACAAATTGCCTGTACTTCAGGTAGATTGTGACTTGAGAGAAAAATGGTTTTCCCCTTATCACGCATCTGAAGGAGTAAACGATGGAATCTAGACACCATCAAAGGGTCTAGTCCACTTGAGGGTTCATCTAGGATAACAATATCAGGATTGGAAGCTAAAGATGTAATAATTATTACTTGTTGTCGATTCCCTGTTGACATGCTCTTGAAATCGAGAGTGAGGTCCACCTTAAATATTTTCTTTAATTTTTTCAGAAATTTCTGATCGATGGGGCGAAATTTGCCAAAATACGAAATTATCTCCTCTCCTGTGAAATTTCCATATAAATCAATTTCGCTGCGAATAAAACCAAGTTGTTTTTTAATTTCTAAGGCATCTTTCAAGTAATCGAGACCATTGATTTTTATTGCTCCTGATTTGATTGTTAAATATCCAAGTATGGAACGAATAGTTGTCGTTTTGCCTGCGCCATTCGGGCCAAGAAATCCAAAAATTTCTCCTTTTTTTATGGAAAAACTCGCGTTATCTACTGCAACAATACGACGTCCAATTTTACGGGAACCAAGTTTAAGTTCCCAACCATAAACCTTTGTTAAGTTTGAAACTTGAAGAATAGTGTCATTCTCATTTGTACTCATTTTTTCGCACTCCATATTGAATTTTTCAAGTATTGTGTATATGACGCAAATATAACAAATAAAACAAATTTAATATATATACTTTTTTATTCGTGTATAGACAGTAATACTCAAAGAGAAAACTCACAATACCTCCCCAAAGAATAATTCATTTTGAATCTTTCAAAATGAGACTTCCTATCACTTAATCACTATTATAAATTCCCTAAAGAATTTAATAATGCAACATTAAAGAATAAAGCAGTTATTAAATAATTAAGGAGCTAAAAAAGAGAGTAGAATCTTATCGGGAAGTTCACAAATGAAAACTTTTGATAATGATTTCAGCTCATTCGTTATTGTAGTAGACACGTAGTAGGGGAAAACGGAAAAATATGTATGGAATGCACCTCATTCAACAGAGCAGCTTTACCAAACTATTGATAGAATGATTAAAGAGGGGTTCATTGAGAGAGATTATGATAACACGCTTCAATTGACAATAACAGGAGAGAAGAGAGTTAGGAGAAAAACACGAGCTAGGTTTTAGAAGAAGAAGTTTTTTCAAGAAATCGACAAAAAATGATCTATATTTACGGAAATAAATACAACAATCTATTCAAACCATTGTTTTAAATTTTAAAAGAGGTACGTTTTCCTGGTGCTGAATTTCATTTTTGGGAGGCAGTGAGAGAACTAAAGAATGTCTGAACCAATTTAAATGGCGTTCTAAATCGCTTTTTTACCACTTTAAGTAATTAATTAAGTCAAGTACAGAATTTGTTCAGAAATTCGAACACCTAACTCTAGCCTGTTCGAATAAGCCAAACAAGCTGTTCGGATTTTTAGACACCCTGTACTAATTTATTCTGGTATGCATTAATCTATAGACTTATAAAACATTTTTATTTTAGTTTTAAACGCTAAATTATTTGTATTTGTAGAAAAAAATTATACATATCATTTTATATTTCCAATCCAGCAAATTAACTGCTTGAACAGTAGCTAGAATGCATATCGCTGATTGAAAAGGAAACCATGATTTTTCAGGAGGCATGAATAGACAAAATGTCCATAAGAGTTATGATAGCAAAAGTAACTGATCCATTCTTCTTAACATATGAATTACTAATTGGAAATCGGAAACTTGTTTTACCAACAATGATTGGGTTGATCATTGCTTTAACAGTGATCTCACAAAGTGGTGTTCTAGTGGAATCCTACCGTGAACAAATCTTTGAGGAAATTGTTTTCAGTGCTCATGATGATTATTCTGGAGATATAATAGTTGACCTTTATGGCAATATCTTTTCAGACACTTCTAGTAATTCAGCCATTCAGCAGTTTCAATGGGGTGTGGATGCGTTTACCAATTTTTCAGTCTATGAAGGACTTGTTAACGATGCAGCCAAAGACATTAACTATGATGAATATATATCGGAAAGCCATTGGTACAGTCTTCCTTGGGTCAGTTTATGGTTGAATTCGACTGATATATTTCAAGAACCAACGATTGAGGATATGGAATGGTCGATATCCATTCTAACTTCATCCTCTCCTATGTTTTATAACCAGCTAGACCTAATTCTAGAAAATGAGGGAATGGGCCATCAACCAGAGAATTCTTCTGAGATTATCCTTGTTCGTCCGAAAGAACCAGATCCTTGGGAGGAAAAATGGTTTGAAAATCTTACACTTAACACAAAAATAAACATTACAATTCCACGTTGGATTCTTCCTGTAGAAGCGGATCAACCTAATAAAACTATGACAATCGTCGGAATTGTCGATTATGAGAGGAGATCTCCTTCAGTATTCTTTCAAGGAAATGAATTAAGCGTTATTTCTCCATATGATGACTCTACGGATCTCTTATGGAAATATTTTACCCCTGAGTTATACGGTTATTATTTCTTAACCCATCCATTGCTTTTACACCAAACACTAGTTGAGCTTGCAGGTGAACATTCTGATCTAAACTGGCAGGGGCAAATTCGTGGAAAAATTTTCTTAGATAAAACACATTTTGACTCATTTAACGCCGATAGTGAAATCCTTCAACTACAACATTTTCTCCAAGCCCTTGAACAGAATTTTTATGCCGTTACCTCCTTCCCCAGTGTTCGTAGCCCGATTCATGGGTTGATGAAAGAATTTCAAACCACAATTTTTGGATTAATCCTAATACTCCTTCTGGTGAGTTTACCTGTTATCAGTATTGCCCTTTATCTAGTTGTATATTCCTTTGGATTGATCAGACGGCGAAAACAAGCACAAATTGGTATTATTAAGACAAGGGGTGGTTCATGGCAACAAATCCTAACAATTCTTTTTGGGGAAATGGTAATTTCGACAATTATTGCAGTCTTTGCAGGTTTCTTCCTCAGTTTATTCCTATCGGATTTTGTTATGCGGTCTACAGACTATTTGACATTCTTGGGCCAGACTATCCCTGTAAAAGCTTCATTACAACTATTATTAAGTTTAATTCTAATTGGGATAGGCTTCGCATTGCTACTAAATTTCGTACGAATCATTCGTATGAGTCGACAACAGATTATTGAAACGCTTGAACCAATTGAAATTCAAGATCCCCTCTGGAAGCGTTATTATCTTGACATTCTTATGTTTCTCCTCGGTACTGTGGCTTGGCTTATACTCAATGCCCTGGTACATCCAGTTTCAGGAGTAAGAACTTTTCAAGAGTCATCTAATGTTGTCCCAAACCCAAATCCCAATTCTACTCTTATCTCTCTCATTATGTTATTAATTGGTTTACCTTCTCCTTTCCTTATATTTTTCGGTACGATAATGTTAATTGCTCGCTTCTTTCCAATCCTAATAAAAAAGCTCGCTGATCTACTTTGGAAGATTGGGGGTGGGGTCAATGCGTTTGCTATTCGAAATATCGTCCGTCATAAACAAGCTGCGAATCGAGCGGTATTATTGATTACATTAGCATTATCTTTCTCTATTCTAGCTTCATCTTTGATTTTCTCACTTGATGAAACTAAACGCATCAAGCTTTATTACCAAGAGGGAGCAGATATAACTCTTTCAACCCAAACAGTTTTGAATGAGACTGTGTTCTCTCTGTTGGAACAAAATGTTTCCCATTTAAGCAGTATTTCAGGCGTTTATTCAGCTAATTATTGGTCGAGAGACAATATTTACAGGTACTACCAGTTTCTTTTTGTTGACCCTGCTACTTATTCTGAAACAGCATTTACAGATTCAAGCTTTAAATTGAGTATTAGTTTACCTACTTTAATCAGACAACTCACCGATAATAGTACGGTTCTCCTCTTGGAAGGTAACCTGAAAGCTGATGTTTCCAAACCGCAGATAGGTGAGAATCTTTCGATTCTTTTCAAAATATCCAATAAGACGGAGTTACTCTCTTTTCGTATTGGCGGTACATTCAAATTATGGCCCACTTTTTATCCACAATCTTGGCAGGATTTGAGTACCAACTATTGGATCATTGGGAGCTTGGGGATGTTTGACCGCTTGAACCAATCCTCCTATCTCAGTAATGTGGATGGTAAATACCTCGCGAAAGTAGATTCCCTTAGCTATATTGAAGAAACAGTGCAAACTATCACTAATGTGACAGGAAAGAGACCCAATTCAGCCGCGTTAGATTATAAAGAATATAAAACCTCATTTGAGCGGTATTTCCAGCTATCTATTCTCAATTCCGACTTGATTATCAGTATTGCGGTGGCAGTGATCGGTGTGGTTATGTTCGCATTCTTCACCTATGTCGATCGCGAAAAAGAGGTTGGTGTAGAACGTGCGCTCGGGATGACACGTTTTCAAACAGCCCAATCGTTTTTAGTTGAAGCTTCGACCATTTTAATATTTGGGTCTGTTATAGGTTATTTCACAGGTGTCTATTTCGTAACTCTGTTTTTACAAATCACCCAGATAGGGCAGTCAATTCCCCCTCAAGTCATTATTTACCCAACTAAATTATTGATTCCCCTTATCATAGGGATCCTCATTGTTGCAGGGATTGGTTCGGTTCTACCTGCTTACCTTGCAACCCGAAAAGATGTAAGTCGTATTTTGAAGGTGGAATAAATAAATGGCATTTCTTGAATGTAATGATGTGATAAAACTTTATATTGAGCAACAGAAAAAACTCCAGATTCCAGCACTCCGTGGGATTGAGCTCGTAGTCAATGAAGGGGAGTTAGTAGCGATCATTGGACCTAGTGGCTCAGGTAAAACAACATTGCTGAATATAATTGGAGGGATTGATAGGCCTTCTACTGGTGATATCATTGTAGGTGATGATGTTATCACGAAAATGACGGACCGAGAATTAACATTATACCGTCGGCATAAAGTAGGATTCTTATACCAGTTACCCGAACGCAATTTAATCTGGAATCTGACAGCTGTAAAAAATACGATGTTACCTATGAAGTTAGCTGGCCGATGGAGTCATGAGCAACAAAAACAACGTGCAAGACAATTGTTAACAGATGTTGGGCTAGAACGTAGGCTTAACCATAGGCCTTTCCAGCTATCTGGAGGTGAAGCCCAGCGAATGGGGATTGCTATTGCTTTAGCTAATGATCCCACTATTGTGCTTGCTGATGAGCCAACAGGTGAGTTGGATAGTGTTACAACTTTTAAGATCATTGATTACTTTAAATTATTAAATAAACAGTATGGAAAAACCTTTATCGTGGTTACTCATGACAATCGATTTGCTAAAATGACAGATAAAGCCCTACGTATTTTAGATGGTAAAATTGTGGGATTACATCGAGCTGTGGATCCCATTGAGCCAGATTCAGAGCGCGAAGAGGTGATTTTTGTCGATGAACAGGGGACCCTCCGTATTCCAGAAGCTGTTCTGCGTCAAGGAGGTATTCAAAACCATGTTAAAATCAAGATCAAAAATGGTGTTGCAACCATTGTTCCTGTACGAGGTGAATAACCATGAGTACTACTATTGACCAAATTTTGCTAGAATTAGAACATGTGAACCGACGCTATACCATTGGTAACTTTACGATTGACGCTCTCACTGATATTACTCTCACAATTCAACAGGGAGAGTTTATCGTTGTAATGGGACCTTCGGGGAGTGGTAAATCCACTTTATTAAATATCATGGCTGGACTTGAGCAGTCTTCGACAGGACAAGTTAAATTTAAACATGCTAATTTAGCGAACCTGAATGATACTGAACTATCTTTGTTACGTCGGCATCAACTCGGATTTATTTTTCAGTTTGTTAACCTTCATCCTGTCCTCAGTGCTCTTGAAAATGTTGAGTTGCCCATGCTTATTTGTGGGATCAAACGTAAATATCGCGAATCGCGAGCGTTAGAGCTACTAAGACTCGTCAACTTAGAGAAACGTAAGCATCATCTCCCCCACGAACTTTCGGGAGGAGAAAAGCAGCGAGTTGGGATTGCACGTGCGCTAGCAAATAATCCTGTTATTATTCTAGCTGACGAACCAACTGGAGATCTTGATTCTTCAACAGGAAGAGAAATCATGGATCTTTTAATAATGCTTAATCGGAGGCAGGGAAAAACCATTATCTGCGTGACCCATGATGACGAGTTACTCACCTCTGAGATGCGTTTAATTAAAATGGAAGATGGTCAGATTATATCTGATTCCTACTTGTGAGATCATTGGTTATTCATTTGCTTTAATTCATAGCTTTGCTTAATTTTAAAAATTTAACAGTTAATATCAAGAAACCTTTTTTCGTCAACTTTCTACAATAAAACACAAATGGATATACAATTGCTGTATTTGCTAGTATTTTTAGAATAAGATGAAATTTCATATTCGTTATATGGAAGCTGCTTTGGATGTGAAATTATGTCTTTCAGAATGAAAGTAATTTATTTATTTGTTCCCTTTATTAGAGTCAGTAATTTATTGAAGAGGGTTATTTCGCCGTACATTAGCCATTTATTCCTACCAAAGCCCTCTAATACCACTTTCAAACCGAGTAATTGGAATAATGACTCAATTGTCCAAACAAAGTATGGTCTGATATCTGGTTATTCAGATAAAAATTCTTGGTGTTGGAAGGGAATCCCCTATGCTACTCCTCCAGTAGGTCCACTCCGTTGGAAAGCACCGCTTAATCCTAAACCTTGGGTTGGAATACGTAAAACAAGAAAATTTGGGAATTCTGCAGCGCAAATCATGCCTATAATAGGACCAACTGGTTCAGAGGACTGTCTTTACCTCAATATCTGGCGTTCTAAAAGTTCAGAGATAAAATTACCAGTTTATCTTTTTATCCATGGAGGAGGCAACTCGATAGGAACATCAGCTACTACTGACTATTATGGTAATGCGGTGGTTGAAAAGTCAAACTTACTGTATATCTCTGTTAACTACCGTCTTGGTGCAATGGGTTGGTTTACACACCCTGCTGTAACAGCAAACGGTTCTCCTGAAGACCGGAGTGGTAATTTTGGTACTCTGGATCTAATAAAATCCTTGGAATGGGTACGAGACAATATAGAAGCTTTTGGTGGTGATCCTAATAATGTTACAATTGCAGGTGAATCGGGTGGTGCCTTTAATGTACTTTCACTCCTTATTTCTCAGGCTGCAAAAGGACTCTTTCATCGGGCTATTTCAGAAAGCGCATTATCTCTTATTTGGAGCACTGACACTGGAAAAGCTCAAAGTACCAATCTTCTTATAAATCTCTTAATTAAAGATCGTAAAGCTAGGAATAAAGGAGAAGCTGAGCAAATTATTCAAAAGATGTCGGAAAACGAGATTAATAATTACTTACGTTCGAAATCCGCTTTTAAAATCACCAACTGTATCCCCACTAGAGATTTTGGAATGCTTGAATGGCGAACTATTTTCACCGATGGTATTGTAATCCCGAAAGATGGGTACGGTGCTTTTTCATCAGGAAAATGGGTAAATAAGGTACCACTTATTATCGGTTGTACCAAAGATGAACTGAAGCTTTTTGGTTATTTTAGAAAAGATCCCCCACAGAATACACGAGAATATGATTTGATTTGGGGTTATCGTTCCCTGCTATGGCGTGTAAGTGGTCTTGATTCTTTAGTTCTTCAGATAACCTCCGATACCAATGTACCTGTTTATGCTTATCGATTTGATTGGGGAAGTCCAGATACTAATGGTGTTAGTGTTCTTCCAGGAGACAAGGGTCGTAATTTGGGTGCTCATCATGCTGCAGAAATTCCTTTTTTCTTAGGGATGGATATGGGGTCATTAGCTATGCTGTTAGGAAAAACTCATACAAAGCGTAATCGACTTGGACGCAAAAGATTAACTGATTTATGCATGAGATATCTTGCCAATTTTGCGCGAACAGGGAATCCTAACGGAGAAAACACTCCTCCTTGGCCCCCTTGGGACACTACTGAAGGGAAAGAAAAAGCTCTTGTTCTTGACGCGGATTTTAAAGATCTAAAAATATCGTACATAAAGGATGTCGTTACTGTTCAAAGCGTTCTAAATCTCATCAATTCTGAGCTCACAGAACCTGAACTGGGAAATATTATAGCCATTCTAGATGAAGATATACCTTTCGGAATTAATGAACCTGAGCTTTGAAAATAATAGATCTTTTGGATATATAGCCATCTTTTATTCCTATAATTACTTTATTTAGCTTTAAACCTTAATTTACCCCCCTTAATTTCCAACGAGAAGTCTTTCGCTTTAATTATCCGTTTTGTTTAATATATTCTCATTTTCAACCGAAGATAACTAACTCACCAAATAAACTGGAAAAAGTTTTTTCATTACTGAAAGTTATTTTAACTAATTAAACTTTCCACTAGTTGAAAGTTTTAAACTTTCCAATATTAGACAAACAGTGGTTAAAAATGGAAAAAAATGGAAAAAAAGTTCTAGTTACAGGTGCTACAGGACATCTTGGTTTCACATTAGTGAAAGACTTAATTAAACGAAATTATGATGTTCGAGCTGGCGTAAGAAATTTGCAGAATACAGAAAGAAACAAGCATTTACTTAATCTTGGTGTTGAAATAGTAGAGGCCGATTTAATGAATCTAGAAACAATTAAGAAGGCAGTGGAAGGTGTCGACGCAATTTTTCAAATAGCTGCGGTTTTTCAACTTATTGCAAAAGATCCCCAAAAAGAAATTATTGATCCTTCTGTGATAGGAGGTTTGAATATTCTCAAAGCAGCTAAAGAAGAGGGAGTAAAACGCATTATATGGACTAGTAGCATGGCAGCAGTTGGAATGGGAACTACTCCTGATAGACCCTTCACGGAAGAGGATTGGTACCATCAAGCCAAAAACCCCTACTATTATGCCAAGTATAAATCGGAATGGGAGGCTTGGAAATATGCTGAATCGAACAACTTAGACCTTATTACAATTAATCCAGGTTATATTATTGGCCCTAATTTCTATAGACATACTCCTACTACAATGATCTTTGAGGAAATTTTATCTAACAGTTTTCCAATGATCCCACCTATGCGATTCAATTTTGTCGATGTTCGAGACGTTGCGTTGGCTCATATTTTAGCACTTGAAAATAAGAAAGCTAAGGGGCGTTATATTTGTGCTACTGATGTAATGACGTTCAAAGAGACCTTACAATTACTCCAAAATATTTACTCCGAAATAAAAGTGCCAAGATTTCAAATGCCTCCTCTTCTCATGAAGCTTTATGCAATTTTTTCAAGCCAAGTAAGTCGGGAAGAAGCAAGGATTAGCACAGAAACATGTATTTATACAGACACCTCGAAAATTAAGAGAGAACTTGGTTGGAAAGCACGACCGATTAAAGAATCTTTACAACAGACAATTCAATGGATTCAAAATCAGCGGAATTGATTTAAAAATGTTGGAAAAGAAAAATGGAATACTGAAGCAAATGAACCTACGTTATAATAAACTAAATTGGCGTAGTATCATCGCGACACAAGTAGCTGCTTCGACATTAGGTGTTCTTGTTGGATTAGCTGGCATAGAACATGGATTCTTTGAATTACTTCAAGGTAATGTTAAGCCAAGTGGTATATGGATAGATGCAATAGGGCCTGAACATAAAATTTGGGAGTATGCAACTGAAACAGCTATAACAATTATTCCGAACTTTCTTATAACAGGTATGTTGGCAATAGTGGTCGGTTTATTGGTCACAATATGGGCAACTGCTTTCGTTCAGAGGAAGTACGGCGCTCGGGTTCTATTTTTCCTCTCAATCATATTATGGTTGGTTGGAGGAGGTTATGGGCCGATATTTTTTACAATCTTTGCTACTGCCACTGCAACCAGAATTAATAAACCATTAACTTGGTGGCACACACACCTCCCTGTCACCGTCCGGGATTTTTTTGCTAGGTTATGGCCATGGTCTGTCGTCGCATTAGTGGTAACTTTTTGGATTGGTATTGAAATCGCAATCTTTGGATATCCTTTACTATGGGTTTTTAATGCAGACATTACATATGGTATTCAATATACTCTTGGTTTCACTATGCTTGGATTAATGTTTATTTCCATTATGTCTGCATTAGCATATGATATCCAGAAACAGCACGATTTACAGCAAGAAATTGCAACTTAATTACCTATGATACCAGACAGTTCCACAGGAAATATTAATCTCGCTCAATGAATGGTTGGCAAATACCTGTGTGGAGGAGGGATCTTTCTTTTATTGACTGCGTAGAATAAGCGATAGTAGTTTAGTTAGTTCATCCTTTAGGCTTGTTGAATGTGATTTAGATTCTATTTGTTATAAAATTCTACCTAATTTTAGTTACATTATCCACCTTTATACTCGGCTGCCTGTTAAAATCCATTGATGGGAAAAACAATCATAACAGGTTCCTATAAATGAAACAGTGAACGTTGCTTGCCAAGTATCCTCATTGATAAATGTCCCAACCAAAGTGTATATGTCCGTACACGATCCTGCATAAGTAAAAGAGACATCTATGATTCCGTTGGAGGCAGAAAGACCAGTCATATATCCTCCATCGTTCATCAATGGTTGAATAGTCAGTGTGGTTCCTGTATCCACAAAAGTAAAGGAGGAATAAAAAATTGAATATACGCCAAAGGCACATGTATAGGAAATTATTGGATTTAGGCTGTACGTACCAGAAACTACAACTCGTATCAAAACTGTATAGTTCCCTGAAGATCCATATGCAATTCCATCGTAAGGAGTGACTACACATTTCCATTGATCCATAACAGAGGTTCGATTAGGCAGCACACTAGGATCAGTAATGTTAGTTAAATTTTCATTGAGATACCATTCATAAATATAACTAACAGTGTCATTATCGATATCAGTACTAGGGACGAGAATGGTACAGGTAAGAGTGTTATTACTATAGGCTGGATCAGGAGAAATGATAACAACTGGGGTGGTTGGAGGATTATTTTCAGGAGTTGGAATACCATCATCCTGAATTATAATAACATCACTACTTGAAGGGCCGTAATTTTGTCCATCAAAAGGAGTCACCACACAGGTCCATTCATCATGGGCATGTGTATGGAAAGAGGTTAGATTAGCCCCAGTAAATCCACTAGGAGAACCATTTAGAAACCATTCATAGAAATAGGTAATAGTATCATTATCTAGATCATTACTCGGAGTAGTTATATTGCAAAAAAGTGACATATTAGAATAGACTAGATCAGGGACAATAGAAACTTCAGGAGGTGTAGGAGGAGTATTAACAGTTTCGGTGGGTACTCTTTCCTGAATAACAACGGTATCAGAGCCGGCTTCACCTGGATCAGTACCATCAAATGGTGTAACAAAACATTGCCAGACATCATTGGGACTCGTTTCAATTGACGGAACTGTATTTGTTATAATGTCTGTTTCAGAGCCAGTCAAAACCCAAGTAAAGGTATAAGAGATAGAATCATTGTCCAAATCAGTACTAGAAATTATTATTGAACATAGGAGTGTATCATTGTCATATGTGGGGTTAGGAGTGATGAATACCACTGGAGCTGTGGGAGGGATATTAATTGCTTCAGGTTCTTTAAGTGGAAATGATACGAGGATAAATAATGTTCCCAAGAGCATTATTAATAACACTGCAATGAAGATCATAACAGAGTTTCTGATTTGAGGCATCTCTATTCCCGAAAATTTATTGGAAATTTTTCAATCTTTACCCTATATGAACAGCTTGCAATATAAGATTTCTCTTTGGATCATCGTCTACCTTCTTAGGGAGTTCCATTTTAAAATTATTTCTCAGTATTCTCTCTCGCGTATGATCTATATTTTTTATAACAATAGGCTATTGTAAATTATCTTTTCGTAATCACTTTAGGACACCATTGTATTCTGAAAGAAGAGGCTATTTTTTTTGAATCAATCAATTTCCTTAAGAATTAAGTATAAGATTAAGGAAAAACTACCTATTAGTAGATAAACTAATAAATACACGGTGAGTATAAGAACAAAATGAACTTATTTCGATGAGGTTTAGAAAATGACTGAAGAAGATGTGTACGAACGCCTCCGAGAGCACCTTAATAACCTCCCTGTTGGATTTCCCAATACAGATTCAGGTGTAGAAATTCGGATCCTCAAACGGCTTTTTACGGAAAAAGAAGCCGAAATGGCATGCAAGCTATCACCATTACCTGCGACTGTGCACGATATTGCAGAACAGATTGAACAAGCCCCTGAGGAT
>JBHLKP010000079.1:0-16080 GCA_048886525.1 Candidatus Hodarchaeota archaeon
GAATCGTTACGATATTCACAGGTTGGGTTGCAATAATTGGTTTACTTTCAATCGTTATCACACTTGAGTTAATCGGATTCCAAACATAAACACCATCAAAGGGAGTGATCAAACATTTCCACTGCTCTCCTATGGCTGTATTAAGATACGAAATCGTTGTTTCATTCTCAAATAAACTCATTTCAGCCCAAGAACCATTTTCAATTCTCTTAAACCACTGAATTCGAGAACCAATGGCATCGTTAGTTATGGAAAAATAGAAATTAATGGCTAGATTTTCATCTTCCACATAAAATTCATTTTCTCGCTCTCCCGTAACTTGGCTGTTTGGACTAAATAGACACTCAATATTTAACTCTCTTGTTATGATCGCCTTTATTTCGGGCTGACTATAGTTGAATCCATCAAAAATTCGCAATTCAACTTCCCATTTCTCTCCGTTACTAAAATTCGTAGCTGAAATAAAACGTAAATTTTCAAAAATGGTTTGATTTATGCCATTTCTATACCAAAGTATTTTCCAATTTTCGCTTTCAGGATCATTATCAGGATCTGAATACTCCCAATCTAAATATATACCAAAATCTCCTTCAAAATAAAATGGTGCAATAGTAACATTTTGTGCTATTGGTTTCGCATTTCTGATTATCGTATAATTTTTATACTCTACTACTGCCCAATTACTCCCATCGAATGGTCTAATGATAACTGAAATATTATCGTTTTTCATAAAATAGTGATTAGGAAGAATAGTTGTGTTTTCAACACCAATGATTAGTTCATTGTTTTTAAACCATTGAATAATGGTCTTATTTTTCCATTCAGGGTCATTTTCAGCATCTTCATATACATACAAAAATGAGAGGTTATCAAAAGTCGTTGGTTGGTCAGGTAACCAGTAAAAACTGTGAATTGTGGGGCCTATATTACCAATTGTGATCGAAGACGAATTGATCCAATTACCAAATTCGATACGATCCCTTGGCCTGATACTAACCTTCCAGACATCCCCTTTATTAAGTTTACTATGTGGTACATTATAATCATGGAGATCTGATTGGTACACTCCATTCTTATACCAATGATATTCTGTTCCTACCACTTGGCCTGTCTTTGTGAAATCAATACCAAATTTATCATTATGTTCTTCGTTATCTATGTCGAAAACTGAATAATTGACATATATATCTGTCTGTTCTGTAAAATTCTGCTTATTATTCTCATTAAGTATGATAGGTGACACTAATATCTCAGGGGGAGAGTTACCTACTAATAAGCTGCCATTAATAAACGTGTGAGATCCAATCATTTCACCATATTCTTCTCCGTCATGTGGTTTAATCCAGCAGTATATGAAGTCCCCTGCGAGTATCCAGGAATCAGATAGGTTTTTAACAGATGGGATATTACTCACAAGTTCACCTCCACGGAAAATAACCCATGAAATGGTAGTATTATGCGATTCCAAATCTCCATCTTCATCTATGAAATTATAATTTACAAAAATATCATCAATTGAGGTCTCTCCTCCAACAAGTTCAACATTCTCTACTTTTGGAATGGAATTTTTAATGAATGTACTCAAAGATATAAGACTCGAATATTCAGAGCCGTCAAAGATCTTTAATTGGTAGTACCATTGCTCTCCTTTATGAGTATAACCTGATTGAACCTCTGTACTATTTTCAAGCTGTTGAAATTCGACTCCATTTCTTAACCATATTATCTGAAAAGTAAGTTGATCATTATCAACATCTGAATAATTAAACTTAGCAACCAGAGGATCGAGAGTGGTAGCAAAACTTGATGGAATTATATTTATTGAATCAATCTGAGGTTTTGTATTCATTATTGTTGCATTAAGGGAAATACTGAACCATTCACCATGATCCATACCGTCAAATGGACGAACTTTGCAATGCCAAATTTCACCTTTTTGTGTATAACTAGCTGGTACTGTAACATTAATTAAAGCCTCCTGAATCTCTCCATCTTTATACCATCTGATTTCTGTTCCACTCTCTAAATCTTC
The DNA here is from genome assembly GCA_048886525.1 of Candidatus Hodarchaeota archaeon. Classification (GTDB taxonomy): domain Archaea; phylum Asgardarchaeota; class Heimdallarchaeia; order Hodarchaeales; family Hodarchaeaceae; genus Hodarchaeum. The sequence continues at coordinate 2,033 of JBHLKP010000079.1, forward strand.
ATCTGCATCGAAATAAATGTAATTTAATGTTAGATCATAAAGTGTTTGGGGATTAACAGGTGTTATTTCTAAGTTTGAAATTTCTGGCGCGGTATTCCTTACTGAGACTATTGGCGAAATTTTGAGATTTCCATAATCTTGGTTATCCTTAGGTTGTATAATAAAGTACCAATTCTCATCTTTTTTCGTAAAAAATGAATTGACAATTAAAGAATCATTTAAACTTGGCTCCAACACCCCATTTCTGTACCAACGAATGTAAGAACCATTTTCAGGATCTGTATCTGCATCACTGTAAATATAATAAGCAGTGAGATCGTTACCTGTTTTAGGAATCACTGGGTTAATTTGGAGAATGCTTACGCTTGGAGCTGTGTTTCTAATAGTAATATTAGATGAACTACTTATCCATCCTCCAAGATCACAATCATCACATGGTTGAACTTTGACATGCCATTCCTCCCCTTTTGCTGTATAACTAGAGCTAACTGTCGTCGAGTCATTCAGAACTCCTTGTAGAGCACCATTTTTATACCAAATGATTTTTGTGCCATTTTCTGGGTCATTATCTGCATCATTAAAAGTATAAATTACAGAAAGGTCATTGGTTGTCTTAGAATCCATTGGAGTAATTTGAAGATCACTAACAGAGGGAACAGTGTTCCCAATGGATATATTAATTGAACAGCTAACCCAGCTACCAAAATCAATTCCATCATAAGGCCTAACAATGTAATACCATACTTCTCCTTTACAAGTATCGGATGATGGAATACTGACAGAATTATTCCTGTTAACTTGGAGAATACCATTTTTATACCAACGTATCTCTGTACCAGCTTCAAAATCATCATCGATATCACTAAAAGAATAATTGGCTGTAAGAATATCTTTCGTTAAAGGATAGGTTGGAATTATATTTGCATTACTTACAGAGGGAGCTGTATTCTGAATCGTAATAGCGGCTGATGTCCTTTCATTGCCATAATCACTTCCATCTTTAGGTTGGAGAATAAAATACCAATTCTGGCCTTTACTAGTGTTAATATATGGAATGGTAAATAGATTTTCAAATTCTAAGACTTCTATTCCATTCTTAAACCAACGAACATAAGATCCTAATTCTGGATCATTATCTATATCAAAATAATCATACGAAGCTGTTAGATCGTCACTTGTTTTAGCATAAACTGGAGTCACAGCCAAATTATCCACTTTAGGAACAGAGTTTCCAATAGTTATGTTTATTAAGCAGTTAAACCAAGATCCAAAATCGAAGCCATCTCGTGGACGTACTTTAAAAATCCACTTTTCACCTTTACTTGTATTGCCTGCCTGAACACTTAAAGATCCATTAAGATAGCTTTGTATAGCTCCATCTTTATACCAAACAATTATTGATCCACTTTCAGAATCAGAATCAATATCAGAATAAGTATAGGTTGCAATTAAATCGCTTCCTGTTATAGGATTTAATGGTAATATTTGTAAAGCGCTTGCAGAGGGAGCTGTATTAGCTATGGTGATGTTTATGGGAACACCCACTAGATTGCCAAAGTCCTTACCATCTCTTGGCAATACCTTGACATGCCACTCTTCTCCCTTCGAAGTTGCCGTAGCTGATAAATTTCTAAATCCATCGTATTGATTCATATGAATTCCATTTCGATACCAATAGTACATTGAACCACTTTCATTATCTCCATCTGCGTCAAAATAGGTGTAATTGATATACAGAAAGTCACTAGTTTTTGGTTTTAGATTAGAAAAGCTTAATTCAAACACTATAGGAACCTGATTAGGTGGATGTCCAATACTAACGGAAGGAGAAATTCCATAGGTGGAATAATTTGCACCATCATAAATTCGGACTTTAACATACCAGATATCCCCTATAGTTGTATTACCATGTCCTATTATTAAATATCCATTTAGATTTTCTTGTAAAACTCCTCCTTTATACCATAAAATTTCTCTAGAATTATTATATTGAAGATCTCCATCAGCATCAGTGTATAGGTAATTTAATTCAAGATTCGTATTATTTGATAGTTGGGTTGACTCATTATTACCATTGATTTCGACATTTAAAACAATAGGGAGAGTATTAGCAATTGTAAGATTAGAAACGGAAGATATCCATTCACTAAAATTGGTTCCATCAAAAACCTGAACTTTAATATGCCATTCTTCTCCTCTGGAGGTAGAACTAGAACTTATAATTATTTGATTACTCAAGGTGCTTTGTAATATCCCATCCTTGTACCAATTGATATCAGTTTGACTTTCAAGATCATTATCAGCGTCATAATATGTATAACTTACAATTAAATCGTCCTCTGTTTGCGCAGTACTAGGTTGAATCATCAAATTACTGATTGAAGGTAGTGTATTTATTATTGTGATATTGTATGGACAGCTGACCCATTCTCCATAATCAATGCCATCAGATACTCTTACTTTAAAGTGCCATTCATTGCCTTTTGTCGTATAAATGGAATCTACTATTAATTGATCGTTTAAAGAACTTTGTAAAATACCATTTTTGTACCAGAGGATATGACTTCCACTCTCACTGTCACTAGTATCATTATCATCAAAATCATAATTAAGAGTCAGACTATCATCAGTTTGAGGACTTGATGGAGAAATACTGAGATTTTTTGCAGTGGGGGCTGTATTTCTAATTGTAACGGATAAAGATTGTTGTAAATTGCCATATTCAGAGCCATCTTTGGGTTGAATAGTGAAATACCAATTCTCACCTTTCGCGGTAGCTGTAGCGGGTATTAATATCTGATTTTCAAATGTTGATTGCTCAATCCCATTCTTATACCAGAGGATATTTGAGTCATTTTCGCTATCACTGTCAGGGTCAAAGAAGGTGTATGAAGCAATAAGAGTCTCATGTGTTAATGGGTTCTCTGGAGATATTATTAGATTATATACAGTTGGAGCCGTATTAACAATAGTTCTATTTTCACTAACAACCCATGAGCCAAAATCTTCTCCATCAAATGGTTGAATTTTAACAAGCCATTCCTCTCCTTTAGAGGTAAAACTACTTTCTACTATAGTGGATCCATTTAATATTCCTACTAAAATCCCATTTCGATACCAAGAGATCAAACTTCCACTTTCAGTGTCCGAATCAGCATCAAAGAAATTATAATTAACACTCAATTCGTCTCCAGTCCTAGGATTACTAGGGAAAATTAATAAATTGCTAATCGAAGGTATAGTATTTCCAATAGTCACATTATTGGGACAACTGACCCAATCTCCATAATCAGCTCCATCTGACGGACTTACCTTAAAATGCCATTCTTCCCCCTTTGATGTATAAAATGAGATCACTGTGATTGAATCATTGAAGGCTTCTTGTAAATCTCCATTTTTATACCAAATAATTTTAGTACCAACCTCAAGATCAGAATCATTGTCTATGAAGTTGTAACAACACATCAAATCATCTGCAGTCAAAGGAATTTCTGGAGTAATTAGTAAAGCTGATGCAAGTGGCATTGTATTCTCAATTGTACTTGGCGAGGATTGATATAAGCTTCCAAAAGTAATTCCATCGTTTGGTTTGATGGTAAAATACCAATTTTCTCCCTTACTAGTAGCTGAAGCTGGTATAATAGTCTGATTTTCATAATTTACTTGTTCTAATCCATTTTTATACCATTTAATAATTGAAGCATTTTCAATATGTCCATCAGGATCCGTATAAGTATAAATTGCTTCAAGATAATTGCTTGTTTTTGGTTTATATGGCAAGATGTTTAGATTATAAGCAGAAGGAATAGTATTAATTATGGTCACATTAGACGAAACACCTACAAACTCCCCATATTCGTATCCATCTGAAGAACGAACTTTACAATACCATTTTTGGTCGTATTCAGTATAATTCGCACTAACACTTGATGAATCAATTAGCATTTCTTGTAAAATTCCATCTTTATACCATAAAATTTGTCTACCTACTTCAGGATCTTCATCTATATCTATATAGGTATAACTGACCTCTAGATTATCTCCTGTTCTAGGATTACTAGGGGAAATAGTAAGATCTATAATGAAAGGAGCGGCATTGTTAATAGTAATATTATTTATACATTTTATCCATAAACCGAAATCAGTACCATCTGAAGGGCGAGCTATACAGCACCATTCCTCTCCTTTTGTCGTGTAACTAGCATCCAATGTAGATGAATTATTTAGAAATGTTTGTAGAATTCCATTCAAATACCAACGAATCTCAGTTCCACTTTCTAAATCTGAATCGATATCAGTGAAATTATATGAAATAGAGAGTGATTGATCAGTAAAAGGGTTACTTGGAGAAATGATCAGATTACTGATTGATGGAGCACTATTTCCAATAGTGACAATTAAGGATGTTTTCAGATTCCCATAATCGTCACCATCACAGGGTATTATTGTGAAATACCAATTTTCTTCTTTATTTGTCACAGAATTCGATATTACAGTTTGGTTTTCAAATTCTGGTAGTTCCAGACCATTTTTATACCAACGGATAATAGTACCATTTTCAGGTTGACCATCAGGATCAAAATACACGTAAGTTGCTATTAGATCATCCTCTGTATTAGGATCAATAGGATTGACAACCAAATTTGTAACAGAGGGAGGTGTATTTCCTATAGTAACGTTATTTAAAACACTAATCCAGTCACCAAAATCAGTTCCATCAAATGGTTGAACTTTACAATGCCATTCTTCACCATTATTAGTATAATCGTTTAAAACTGACATAGAATCATTTAAAATACCTTGCAGAACCCCATTCTTATACCAAAGAATTTTTGGACCATTTTCTAGGTCTAAATCCGCATCAAAATATATGTAAGTGATCAGAAGGTCATCTTCGGTTTTAGGATTGCTTGGAATGATGATGAGTTCAGTTATGGAAGGTGGAGTATTTCCAATTGTAATATTTGTGGAAACATTAACCCATAATCCAAAATCTGTTCCATCAGAAGGTCTAACTTTACAATGCCAGATCTCACCTTTCAATGTATAATTCGAATCGACGATTAAAAAATTACTCAAACTATTTTGTAAGATACCATCTTTATACCAATGAATTTCAGTACCAATTTCTAGATCATTATCGGGATCAAAATAGGTATAGTTGACTAATAGATCATTCCCAGTTTTAGCATCAAAAGGAAGGATTAGAAAATTTTCTACTGAAGGAGGAGTATTTCCAATGGTGGTGATTGGAGAAGTTTTAAGAGAACCAAATTCAATACCATCACTTGGTTGGATTGTATAATACCAATTCTCACCTTTCTTAGTTTCATGACTAGGAATTACAATCTGATTATCATAATCAAATTGTTGGATTCCATTTTTATACCAGCGAATGATTGTTCCATTTTCAACATCTAAATCTATATCCGAATAAATATACGTTGCTTGGAGTATTTGATCAGTTTTTGGATCAGATGGAATAATATCTAAATCACTTGCTGAAGGTGGAGTATTGCCGATAGTAACATTCGTAGAACTGCTTATCCATTCTCCTAGGTCAGTTCCATCAGATGGACGAACCTTACAATGCCAAATTTCTCCTTTTGTTGTAAAATTATTTGAAAGAATAAATGAATCATTTAATAATCCATATATCACACCATTTTTAAACCATATAATAGATGATCCAATTTCTGTATCAGAATCAGGATCAAAATAAATATAATTTACTGTTAGATTGTCTGAAGTCAGTGGATTACTTGGTAGTATTTGTAATTCACTCGCGGATGGAGCTGTATTTCCAATAGTAATATTATTAGAACAACTAACCCAATCTCCAAAATCCTCACCATCAAATGGTCGTAATTTGAAATACCAATCTTCACCTTTTAAAGTGAAACTCGCATATATGATATCTGAGTCATTTAATTCTTTTTGTAGATTTCCATCTTTATACCATCTAATCTGTGTACCAAATTCCATATCTTCATCAATATCATTGAATGTATAGTTAGCGATCAGAATATCCCCGGTTTTAGGATCAGCTGGAATTATTACCAAATCACTTGCTGAGGGTGCAGTGTTCAATATCGTTTCAACAGGAGAACTTTTCATATCCCCAAAAACGAATCCATCACTTGGTTGGATTGTAAAGTACCAATTTTCCCCTTTACTTGTTGAGGAAGCTGGAATAATAGTCTGATTCTCGAATATAGGTAGTTCTATCCCATTTTTATACCAACGAATAATAGATCCGCTTTCTAAGTCTAAATCAGCGTCATTATATGAATAGGTAGATAAAAGACTATTCTCAGTGTATGGATTACTTGGAATAATAGCCAGATTATCTACTGAAGGAGCTGTATTTCCAAATGTGACATTAATTGAAACTTCAACCCATTGGCCAAAATATGAGCCATCAGATGGCCGTACCTTAGAATGCCAGACTTCTCCTTTGCTTGAAAAATTAGATTGAACATAAGGAGAATCATTCAGGATTTCTACTAGGATACCATCTTTGAACCATCGGATTTCGGTTCCATTCTCTAAGTCACCATCAAGATCACTGAAAGTATAATTTACACTAATTGTATCTCCAGTTAGGGGATAATTTGGTAATATTCTTAAATTACTGACTTGAGGCGGAGTGTTTTCAATAATAATTACAGGAGAACTATTTAAGGGTCCATATTCAGTCCCATCACTGGGTTGGACTGTAAAATACCATTCTTCTCCTTTATTTGTAATAGAAGCAGGAATTATAGACAGATTGTCATAAGGAAATTGTTGTATCCCATTTTTATACCAACGAATGATTGTACCAATTTCAGGATCATTATCAGAGTCATAATAAGCATAACTGATTGATAAATCAAAAATTGTAGTTGGATTACTTGGGATTATGGCAATTAAACTAGTAACGGGGGGAGTGTTACCAATAGTAACATTTGTAAGACATTTTATCCACTCACCCAAATCAGTCCCATCTGATGGACGAATTTCACAGTACCAAACCTGATCTCTAGCAGTAAAGCCTTTAGAAACCGATCTAGAATTATTCAGACCTCCCTGAAGATTACCATCTTTATACCAAAGGATTTCAGTCCCACTTTCAACATCATGGTCAACATCAATAAAATTATAACTTATCGTGAGCGTATCATCTGTCAGTGGGTTATTCGGTAAAATTGATAAACTACTTGCAGTAGGCACCGTGTTACCAATTGTAACAGTTGGAGAAATTTTTATAGTTCCATAATCAGCTCCATCACTAGGTTGGACGACAAAGTACCAATTATCACCTTTAATTGTGTTTATAGATTGAACTATAGTTTTATTTTCAAACTCTCCTTGAACTACTCCATTTTTGTACCATGCTATAAGCGAACCACTTTCTAGATCATTGTCAATATCTGTATAGATATAGTTCACGGTTAGGTTCTGTTCCGTGAGGGGATTATTTGGAGAGATGAATAATTCACTTACTGATGGTGCAGTATTCTTAATGATAACAGATAGAGACATTTCAAGTGTTCCATAATCGGTACCATCACTTGGTAGAATGGTGAAATACCATTCATCGCCTTTATTTGTAGCTGATGCTGGAATATAAGTCTGATTCTCATATAAATTTTGTTCTTCACCATTTTTGTACCAAATGATCACTGTATTGCACTCTGTATCATCATCAACATCATAAAAGAAGTAACTAGCGGTTAGATCATGTGTTGATTTAGGAGAATTCGGTGTAATAATTAATGTATTTACTGATGGAACAGTATTTCTTATAGTAACATTAGCTGAAACGCTTATCCACTCTCCAAAATTGGTTCCATCAGATGGATGCACTTTACAGTGCCACTCTTGGCTTTTTGCTGTATATACTGCTGAAATAGTTAAAGAATTATCTAGATAGGTTTGTAAAACACCATCTTTGTACCATCTGATTTCAGTTCCACTTTCAGAATCGAAATCAAGATCATCGAATGTATAATTCAGCATTAAATCCTCACTAGTATTCACATAGCTTGGAAATATAGCGAGATCACTGATTGAAGGAGGAGTATTTAATATAATTATTTTGGGGGAAGTTTTTACACTTCCATAATCAGTACCATCAAAAGGTTGAACCGATACATTCCAATAATCTCCCTTTATTGTGGCTAGGGCTGGAATATTAGAATAATTTTCAAATTCAGTTTGTTCAACTCCATTTTTATACCACCTGATTAATGGTGTTGCTTCAATATCATTATCTACATCTGAATAGACATACAAAACATTTAATTCCTCAAGTGTTGTTGGATCAATAGGAATTATCCCAAGATTGCTTATCGAAGGAGGTTTATTCAGTATAGTTACATTAATTGAACAACAAACCCAAGAACCATAATCAATTCCATCTCTTGGTCGTACTTTAACATACCACACTTGGTCTTTTGTCGTGTTACTAGCTTGCACTAAGGTTGACTGATTAAGGGCCTCTTGAAGTTCCCCATTACAATACCAAATGATCTCTGATCCTTCTTCCCTATGACCATCAAAGTCAAAATAACTATAATTTACATAAATATCATTAAGAGTTGTCGGATTTTGAGGCAAAATTTCAAGAAAACTAGCTATTGGTGGAGTATTTATGATTGTAACATTTGCAGGTACACCTATGACTTCACCAAAATCGAATCCATCACGAGGCTTAATTTTAACATGCCATTCTTCTCCTTGAGTTGTGATGAAAGCAGGAAGTTGCTGATACCCATCATAGAGAGTAATGTGTATTCCATTTCGATACCAATAATACATGGATCCTGATTCTGAATCTCCATCTGCATCATAAAATGTCCAATTTATAAAAAGACTCTCGCCAGAGGTAGGATTAAGTGGTGTGATATTGAGGTATCTAGCTTCAGGTGGAGTGTTGGGAGGAGTTTCAATGCATACAGAGGGTGACGTTCCATAGGAACTAAAGTCACTTCCATCAGATATTCTAATTTTAAAAAACCATATATCCGAAATAGAAGTGTTTTCTGATTCTATAATTAAAGTATCATTTAATTCCTTAACTAAAGTACCATTTCTATACCAAAAGATTTCTCTCGTAGTATTGTCCTGTGGGTCATTATCAGCGTCAAAATACGAATAATTAATCATAAGATTAGTATCATTTGATATTTGTGAGGGATAACTTAAATTATTTATTTCAGCATTAAGAACAATTGGGGGAGAATTTAGAATAGTTAAATTTATCATTAAACTTTTCCATGAACCAAAATCTACACCATCGAATGGTCGCACCTTATAGTGCCACGTTTGACCTTTAGACGTGTTACTTGCTTGAACTGAAAATGATCCATTTAAGTTTCCTTGAAGTTCTCCATCAATATACCAAATAATATCAGTTCCGAATTCAAAATCCCCATCAATGTCCGAAAAGTCGTATTTCGCCTTTAAATCATCATTTGTTTTCCCGAAACTTGGTAAAATTTCTAAATTAGTCGCTTTTGGTGGTGTATTAGTTATTGTAACATTAATGAGACAACTGATCCAGTTTCCATACTCAAATCCATCGGAGGGACTAACTTTAAAATGCCATTCTTCTCCTTTTTTTGTAAGACTAGAACTAACAACAGATGAACCGTTTAGAAAACCTTGCAATACGCCATCTTTGTACCAACAGATAATTGTATCACTTTCAACATCTGAATCAGCGTCATAGTAAGCATAATTACTATAAAGAGAATTATTAGTCTTAGGGATTAATGGAATAATTTCTAAATTTGTAGCTATAGGCGCGGTATTCTCTATTGTAATGACTGGAGAAGATTTGAGATTACCAAAACTAGTACCATCGTAGGGGCGAATTGTAAAGTACCAGTTATCACCTTTCTCTGTTGCTGAAGCCAGAATATAGCTCTGATTTTCAAATATTTCCTGTTCAATACCATTTTTATACCAGATAATGTTAGAATTTTGTTCCATATCTGAATCTAGATCAGTATAGATATAAATGGCTGAAATTGTATCCATTGTTTGAGCATTAAAAGGCGTAATCTCGAGATTAGAAACAGAAGGTCTAGTATTAGCAATTGATACATTTAAAGTACAGCTATTTAATTCTCCAAAATCAGTTCCATCAGATGGCCGTACCTTACAATGCCATACCTGATCTTTTAATGTGGAATTTGAAGGAATTATTGCTAAATTGTTAAGTGTTACTTGTATCATTCCGTTGAGGTACCAGAAAATCTCAGTCCCACTTTCTAAATCAGAATCTAAATCAAAATAGTAGTAAGAAATAGTAAGATAATCACTTGTGACTGGATTTTCAGGACTTATAATAATACTACTCACAATAGGAAAAGCATTTCCTATTGTAACGTTATTATTACTTCCTACCCAATTACCAAATTCTGTCCCATCTGAAGGTCTGATTTTAAAATGCCAAATCTGTAATTTGCTAGTATAACTGGAAGAAACAGTTTTAGAATCATTCAAACCACCTTGAAGAACTCCATTTTTGTACCAAATAATTTGGGTGCCTGTTTCAGTATCGAGATCTACATCTGCGAACTGATAATTAGCTCTCAGTGAGTGATTCGTGAGAGGTATTTGCGGAGTGATATTCAAATTATTTGCTGTAGGAGGAGTATTCCTTATTGTTACAATGCTAGGACTCTTAATGTCTCCATAATCTTCTCCATCACTAGGTATAATCGTAAAATACCAATTCTCTCCCTTACTAGTTGCAAATGCAGGGATTACAGTCTGATTTTCAAAGATAGATTGTTCAATACCATTTTTATACCATTTAATGACAGATAGACTTTCTTGATCATTGTCAGCATCCTCGAAAGTATAACTAACTTGAAGGTTGTTTTCGGTCTTGGGTTCGCTTGGTACTATTACAAGATTACTTACTGAAGGTTTTGTATTTATAATGATCACATTCGCAGAAGATAGCCAATTAGAGTAATTACTACCATCATAAACTCGAATCTTGAAAAACCATAAATCTCCTTTAATAATTAATGAATTCGATACAATAGATTGGTTATTAAGCGAATCTATTAGGATTCCGTTTTTGTACCACTTAATCTCTGTTTTATTAGATAATTCCTGATCATTATCATAATCATAATAAGCGTAGCTCACAGTCAAATCATTATTTGTAGTCGGAATTGTTGGGGTTATTTCACAACTAAGAACTTCTGGAACTGTGTTCTGAACTGTGACTATCGGAGAAAAGACCAACTCCCCAAAGTCTATTCCATCCTTCGGTTTGATAGAAACATTCCAACTATCATTCTTTATTAACATGAATGCGGGTATTTGGAGCGAATCATTATATGCAGGTTGGAGAATGGCGTTCTTATACCATCTTATCTCAGTACCCTCTTCATTATCTCCATCTCTGTCATAATAGTCATAAGTTAAACAGAGATTATCATTACTAGATAATGGAATTGGTGTTAATGTTAAATTATCAATAATTGGAGCATATCTAACTTCACTATGATGTTCATCTGAAACGAAAGTATTTCCTGCTGTGTCATTCACAATAATTGTGAAGGACATGGGTCCTGATTCCATTTCCATGGTGTCATTGATGAATTCCGAGTTATTTAATCTCATAACAGCAAGAAGATCATTATGTCCTTCCCCCCCAGATGCAGTAACATTAACGAGAACTGTATCAATTTCACCCCATGAGTCTGTCACATTAGCCTTAAAAGTACCATAATTCCCCATATTATAATAATATTCCCAGTTTATAACATCAGGATAGATAGTGTCAATAATGAATGTTATATTCTTCTCATCCGTACTATTTGCTAAATAATTTCCAGAGCTATCTGAAGCATTACTTATCTTATAACTGAAATAATCTCTGAAGTCAATTGAAAGTTGTGTAAACACCCAAAATCCGCTAGCATTTAAAATCATTGCATTTTCAGTTTCATTTATTTTTAATAATACGCTTTCAACAGATGATTCCGTATCAGTAACATTAGCCCAAAATATAGGTGAACCAATTCCTGAATCATCGACTCCAAATGAATTTACTTGAGGTGAGGTTATATCTGGTCTTTCTTCCTCTAAACCAATAGAAAAAAATGTTGGTGGATCAATCTGATTATTATATTCAGTTAAAAACCAATTTTCTGACTTACTAATATTTGATATTCTTACCTCATCCATTTTTCCATCGAAAAAACTAGTATTAACCCCAAATGAACCAATCCTGAGACTTTCATTATTTTCTAGTGAGAGAACACTGGTGATGGGAGCTCCTTCTGCCTCTGCATTATCATTAAGTCCATCAATAATTATCTTTGTATTTGAAGTTGAATCTTGATCAAAGATGATAACAATATAATGCCATCCTGTTGATTCGAATTTAGTAGTAGAAACAAGTTGAAACATATTAGTACCATCATTTACTTCAAAAACAATACTATTCTTTTGTGTACCAAATTTACTGAAATATACACAATATCCTGGATCGGAATTCAAAATATCTCTTTTTTTCCCCACCAAGGCTTCTTTAAGACCTTTAGTATCACGATTGAACCAAAATGAAATCATTAGGTCATCTGTATCCCCGATATTGAGCACATTTCCAAAGTCGATATAATCATTATTGCCATCAAAGTCTTGTCCACTGGAAATCAACCCTACTAAATCAGAATTTCCGTGTTGAGTTCCATTGTTGTTTAAATTTGTTGAATCAATGTGTACTCCTAATTCTGTACTTTCATCAGTCACTTTTTCTTTAAGATGCCATACACCTTGATAAGAATTTTCCCAGACATTACTTGGATTCGCTTGATCGCTAATTGTGTTATTTCCATAATACATTGCAATATTCGTATCTTGAGAACTAGATAAACTTGGAATTCTTACCCATGCAACTAGGAGAGCGTGAGTAGAATTGAACGATTGGTTAAAATATTCAATTTCATGATCTAATTTTGAGCCAGAGGAATTGACAAATATAATGTCATCTCCATCAGATTGAACCTTGTCATGTAAGTCTATATCATATAGTACGACGAGGAGAGGATAATTATTCAAGTCTGAAGTTACTTTAGTTGAATCAATTGTAATATTTTTTCTGTACTGGAATGTAAAATTATTCCAGTTAACATCTTTAGTAGATTCTATATTTGCTTTAATATGAGTAAATAGTTCAGGGTTTTTTTCATTGACACTTGAGTTAATTAATACAGAGGTTAGAGGATACCTCGATGAACGAAGATATTTAGTTTCATTTATATACCAATTATGAGATGTTGCATCCATTAAACGGGGTATAAGGCAAAATTCTCTTTTTGTTTCCAAGCTTTTCTCATTCACAGGCTTAATGGCAACAGAACAGAAATTAATAACGATAATTGCCATTAGGATACCTATATGGATAACTTCCTTTCCTTTCATAATAGAATCTCTACCATTCATTTTCACCTTCCACCTTAGATGAATGAAAATGAAATTATTGAATTTAACAATATTTGATAGGAAATTTATTGGGTAAAGGTAGTTGAAACTATTTCGGGAGACGTGAATCTCGTCTCGATGTTTTCCCTGATAACCCTCGAAGTATATCGCTGTACTAAAGTATTGGAGCAAAGGTGAAATTACAATCTCTTACGATGACCTCTGTTATAAAAGTTACTAAATGTTATAAATAATCAAAAATTAATTCTTAGAATTTTGATTAGAACTCAATTTTCTTAATTCTAAAGATATTTTTTAAAAATTAATGACCATTTTATAAAATTCTTTTATTTCATTGATTTAAATCGAGTTAAGTTGACCAGTTACGTCCCAAATGAATATTTTTAGACTTGTTTATTCAAAGTATTTTTTTGAGGGTCAAATGGCTTGCTAGATAGCAGAGGAAAACTGCTAAAGGAAATACAATGGCAAATTTAATAACAGCAAATACTTGGATGGAGGCAAATATTAGGGATATAGCAATCAGAATGGGAGCATGAATGAGATACATATGAAATGAGCTAGTAGATAGGTTCTTGAGTAAAGAA
>JBHLKP010000080.1:0-15966 GCA_048886525.1 Candidatus Hodarchaeota archaeon
CGCAAGAAAGATATGATAGATGTAAGCGGTTTAAAAGTATATCCAAGAGAAGTTGAGGAGGAACTTGTAGAACATCCCGCGGTTCAAGAAGTCGCAGTGGTAGGTATTCCCCATCCCATTCGTGGTGAAACAGTTAAGGCTTTCGTTGTATTACGTGATAATGAAACTGCTTCTGAAGAAGAATTGATTGAATTCCTCAAAGGTCGAATAGCTAGATATAAAATACCTAGGCATGTAGATTTCATTGATGAGTTACCTAAAAGCGCAATTGGTAAAGTTCTCCATCGTGAGCTCAGAGATCAGGAATGGAGAAAAGCAGGCAGAAAAAAGTAAGTTAAGGCATAAATACTGACTTAGAAAGAAACCTACTCATATCTTACTAGAAGAAGAAAGTAAAGTAGGATTACAATCATATTTACCTAGGTATAAAGACTATACAAATACTAAACTTCCTTCTTTCTTTAAGGATCCTTCCTTAAGTAACTCTTCAACATGTTTTTCTATATGTATTTTCTCAAATAACTCCCAAACGAAAGGTGGATCGCTTTTTCTCCCTTGATAAATGAATGACTGTTTTGCAATCTCCGATATTGATGTTCCTTTCCGTTTATTAGCAACAAAATTCAATATTTGATTTTTACGATAGTCAAAAACATTATATAAAGCTTCTAGCCTAGCTATACTTTCATCATTGGAGACTGGTCTTGAATGGCTTGGAACTATAATTGGGATTTTTTTATTTTCAATAAATCTTTTCAGTTCTAAGACCGAACTTCTGAATTTTCCAAGATCTGAATTTTTCCAACCGTACCAAGCAAATAATGCTTTAGAAATATCTAAATCCCCTATAAACAAAATACTATTAGTAGATTCATAAAAACCACAATGGCCTGGTGAATGTCCAGGGAGGTGAAGCACATGTATTTTCATATCTCCAAGATCAAATGTATCTGTCCTTTCGAAAGGTTCAACGCTATCAAGAGTCAATTCCTTCCAATCTGAAAGGTTTTCCAGATCCAAAAAGAAATGTAACCGTTTTTTCCAAATTTCAGTCATTTCTTTAGAAATCGCAACATCATGATAACAGAATTTAAGGAAATTATCTAAAGACGAAAAGGGACTTATTTCTGAGCTATGGATCTTTTTCTTGGTATTAGAAAACTCATGAGATCCAAAAACATGATCAAGATGGTAATGGGAAAATAATAAAATGTCTGGGTTGATAATATCATTAAGTTTCTGTAATTGACCAGTATTAAATTGAAACCCAGAATCAATTATTAATTTGGTTTCATCTAGGAATAATAAAGAGTTTGATGTCAAATTTCGCCTTGTCATTGGTCTGATTAAAACGATTCCAGGCGCGAGTTCTTTCCCATTTAATGATTGTAGATCTTCCTCTCTAAATGATGTCAAAAATTGATACACATCCTTTGTTCATGTTAACAGTTTATTTATCGTATTTCGTTAAGGTTTTATTATTGCTTTCATCACCTTTAGTTGTTCAACATCATTTAATGCAGTTGTAATTTCAGTTAAAGAATACTCTTTGCTGATAATTGTCTCGAAAGGGTATATGGTTGAATATTTTTCAACTAATTTTACAGCTAAATAAAAATGACTAAAATCACTCCCCCAAGAACCTTTAATAGTGACATGTTTCTTATTGATATCTGTGTGTGGATTTAATTCGATATCCCCTGCATTTGTGTACTGACCGACTATAATATATGTTCCCCCATCACGAGTCATTTCTAACCCCTCTTTAACTGCTGATGGAACACCAGTTGCTTCAATAACGACATCTGCTCCTATTCCATTTGTAAGTTCGAGGATTTTCTCGACTCTAGATCGAGGATTATTTTCCAATATATTTATTGTAGTCTCGACTCCAAACTTTTTTGCTATTTGTAAACGAAGATCAGGTGCTCCTACCATGATTACGTTAAATGCTCCACTAAGCTTTGCACATAGAGCAACCATTAATCCAACAGGGCCAGATCCCTGTACAACTACAGTATTCCCTAATTGGATTTGAGCACGTTGAATAGCATGAATAGCTGTAGGCAAACCGCATCCAGCAGCTATAAATGTTTTTAAATATGATTTATTCTTTAGCTTGATAATTTTTACACCAGGTTTGAGATAAATATATTCTGTCCATCCCCCTAATAATCCTTCTTTAGCTGAATAAGTAATTCCATATACTTTTCTCTTGGGACATCGTGTTGAAGTTTTTGCTACTAAACAAAACCAACAGCTATTACATGTTTCATGGACATCTAAAAACGTCACAGGATCTCCCTCTTTAAGTAATTCTCCTGATATATCATAAACCTCACCTTTAATTTTATCAATTAGACCTGATGAAACATGGCCAGGAATAATTGGATAAGGTACTCCCGCTAGATGGCCTTTTTGAAGATGAACATCTGTTCCGCAAACTTCTGTGTATGCTGTTTTTATCATTACTGCACCAAATTCAAGAGATGGATAGGGTCGTTCTTGGATTTGAATGGTTCCATCTTTCTTCATAACTGCAAGCTTTACCATTTACATGACTCCTTTTAGATAATTTAATATTAAAAACTAAGGGATAGACTTCCCTAAATGAAACAAGGTAAAAACAATCTTTTATTGATCCGATTCAATTAAATTTAAGTTTGCTAATTAACTTTTTGTCAATTTAATCTCTTCAAAATAAAAAAAGGCAAGCAGATGACTTGAATTAAGCACCATTCTTTTTCCAGTCTTCAACTATGTGATTGGCCTCTTTTACATATTCTATCTTTTTAGAATCCAGATTAGACTGATTTTTTTTATAAAACTCAAAATACGTGCAGTTGTGGCATTTTGCATATAGAAGGAGCTTGGGAAAATCTTGCGGAATACGAACAGTAGTGCAATGGTTTATAGACCCAATATATTTTTTAAAGGAATCTAAATCAACATCAAAAAATTCTAAAGTTTCAATATGATTAAAATTGATACGAATACAATTATCTGAGAGTTCTAAGAGGTCTTGTTGATTGATCGATAAGTGACCTTGATGATTGACCGATATTTCGGTTAATCCTTTTAGAAGAAGCTTGTTTAGACTCTTTGCTGAAAAATCGGGAAAAACTCCGTCATACCTCGAAACAAAATCATTCATAAGATAATTAAGTACTTCTCCTGGGCCTGAATAGCCTAGTCTCTTGGATAGACTATAAAAATCATTATATAATAATTCATCAATCTCATTCAATAATAGGTTCAATGAATCTTCTTTACAAATATTAGAAGGCAAATACTTTACATGTCTCTCTTTAAGGGCATCAAATTCATTAAGAAGGACAATTCTTTCGTTAAGTAATTTTTCAAGAAGTAATTCTGTCTCTTCAAAGGTGGTTTTTTTCTTATCTACTCTTACACGATACTCATCAATTTCTTTTGAGAGATCAGTTCTTAATTGAGTAGGATTAATTACTTTTACGCTCATTAATTCACAACCATGATGCCTTGATAATAATTTTATTCAATCCCCTTGAAAGGCATTTTTATTACTAGAAAAGTCAGATTGCTCAGATTTTTCAGTATCGTCTTTAGGTTCTTTCTGATCAACCTCGTACACTTCAATCTTATCACAAAAATTAATTTTAGAGTACATTAGAAGTTTAGGAAGAACTGCAGGAATTCTTACCCTATCACAATGACTAATACTCCTAATATATTTTCTGAAATCTTCTCTAGTAACGTCAGGGAGAATTGTAAGCTCACCAATATGTGAAAAACTGAATCTTACGCCTGCTTCTTCGAGATCCTTCTTACCAACACTAAGGTGATCGTGATGAGTTATTCTTGCCCTAGCAAGACGAAAATGTTTGAATGTTGTGCGTGCACTTAAGCCAGGTAATTCATCAATTGAATCATTTAAATCTTTAGTAATATCTTGCATCATTCGAGTAATGGCATCCCCTAAATTCATCTGTAAATTTCGAATTTTATGGGAAAATTCCTCATAGGTATCAGCATCAATACCACGGATAGTGACATTTTTCAACTTGGTTCTTTCGTCGTCATTCTCATGATTATTATCATTCATGCATTTTTCACCACTTGTTGATGATTAAATCATACGTGTTTGTGATGTAGTACATGTATGACAGGTATGACATTCATATAAAAAGCTTTCTCTTAAGTTAAAAATCTTAAATCACCTCTAAATGAACTAAAATTCTAGAAAAAAACCTTTCATGTATGACAAGCTTTACAGGTATTCGTTAAAATAAAATGGTATCTAATTTCAACTTAATAATTAAAAAAAGCAGAGGGATGACAGATTGGTCTTCTGTATTTCCTTCTAAATCTTACAAGTTTTTAAGCGAACATATATTTTTTCTGAGCAACATCAGATATTTTAATATGTGCTTCTCCATTGACTATTGTGACAGGTAAATAACTAGGCCAACAACCTCCCTGCTGATTTTCTGTCCCAATACTATCTATAAAAAATTGATTTCCACAATTTTTGCATACCATCATATTATCATTTTGTTCATATCCCTTTTTCTCCGAATAACAAACGTCACATGCATCAAAAGCAATATGAGGTTGAACATCAGAACCTATTACTGCAAAGAAATCAATATTCACGTCATCTAGTCTATAGCGATAAAACTTAGCGTTAGTATTTAAGCTTGACAATGAGAGAATTAGATTGTCTCCTTCTTGTTGAGGTATAAGGAATTGATTTCTAGGATTATTGTTTCCTTGTAGGAATATAATTGCAGCGAAACTTACAATCGATATTAGTATAATTGCTTTGAAGAAACTCCAACTTTCTTCCCTTTGGTCTTCCTTTAGTTCTAGAGATTCTTTATGTATTATTTTTTGGTTGTCATTTTGTTTCATTTTGCGTTCCTCCTTAAATTATTTACTAATCAAGGGTTATTCCTTCATTTGACACCTTCCCATCTATTATTTGGAGAATACGATTGCCTTGTTTGGCGATATCCATATTGTGAGTCACGAGAAGTATCGTATGGTTCTCTGCATGTAGTTCGTGAATGAGATCAATTACAATTTGACCATTTTTTTGATCAAGATTTCCAGTGGGTTCATCTGCTATCAATATTTTTGGATCATTGATCAGAGCTCTTGCAATACAGACACGCTGCTGTTCTCCACCTGATAGCTTCGATGGCTTATGATCCAAACGGTCTTCAAGTCCAACTTTGGTCAAAGCTTTGATGGCTGAGGTTTCATTTACTGCATTTTGATAATACATTGCTATCAGTACATTTTCTAAAGCAGTCAAATACGGAATGAGATAATGTTGTTGAAAAATTAAACCTATATTCTCTCTTCTAAAGCGTGTTTGATTCACTTGATTTAAATCAGTCACGGTTGTGCCATTAATAACAATAGAACCTTTCGTTGGCTTATCGAGACAGCCAATCATATTTAATAGCGTTGTTTTACCTGAACCCGATGGACCAATTAGAGTAGTCCAGTCGCCCTCCTTAATGGATATATTGATATTGTTCAAAGCCTGTGTAAATCCACCGTAGACTTTCGAGATGTTTTGGGTCCGAATGAATCCATTTACCATCCTTTTATTCACCTCTTAAAACAATGTATGGTTCAATACCTAGAGCACGTCTAACTGGTAACAAAGATGCGATTAATGCTACGCAAATTGAGATTATAATCACGAAAGGGAGAACTATTAATTGTGGCATAACAAGTGAATTGAAAACTATTGATCCAACAATTTGTGCTCCTCCAATTCCGAATACAAATCCTAATAGTGCACCTATTATTCCAATACTCAGCGATTCTGATAAAAATAAAGCTGCAATTTTTCTATTCTCGGCTCCGATGCTTTTCATTATTCCGATCTCAATTTGTCTTTCAAGTACTGAAGTCATCAAAGTTGTACCTACACCTAAAACTGTTGCCAAAAGAGCAATGATTGTCACTATTACCATAACTCCCTGAATTTTAGATAGTACATTCATTTCTGCATTTGTCATTTGCAGTATAGTTTTGGCATCTATATAGCTAATTTGTCCCTCAATTTCATTAGCAATAGTTTCAATAGGGCAACCAGAGCATAGAGCCGACACTTGTACTGTATGGACTTTATTATGACGATTAGTTAGGGATTGAGCGAATGAAAGGGAAACAAAGATATGATTATCCTCCGTTCCTCCAGATGTAATGATACCCCTAATTTTTAAATTCTTAACAGTTTCTATGGAATTTTCCTCATAAATAACTTCAATATTGTCTCCAAGGTCCAAATTCATCTTTTCTGCAACAGTTTTTCCAATCATACAAGTGAATACATTACTATCATTTGTTATATCAAGATCTTCAGTCCAATCTCCCCTGACATTCCACCACCAACTATTAATTCTCCTAACTCCTGTTTCAAAGAATTTGCCCCCTTCCAATGTCGTATTTTTTTCAAACCAAGTTCCTACAAGAACTACCTGCTGTCTTTGACCATTTGTACTTACAGATACCACTTGATACAAGAAAGGGGCATAACCCAAGATATTTTGAGTCCAATTGATTGACTTAATCTTGTAGATATCAGTTTCATTGATATATCGCTGGTTTGTGACTGAACTAAGTTTAATATCCCCTATTCCGACATCAATTATATCTGACTTTGGTACAATGAGTAAATTAGCTCCAAACTTCCGGAATTCATAATTAATTTTTTCATTGATATCGAGTGACACAGTAAGCATAGTCGAGGGAATACTTGCGCCCATAATTACTGCAATTATCGATATGGTGACCTTCCCCTTACGTTTGAATAGGGATTTCCTTAAAATTCTGAAGAACATCAGATATCCTACCAAAAGAAGTATTAAAGAGAATTAAAAAGGTGTTAAATTATCCAAATTCCATGATTATTTAACAACTTAATACTATTTTTACATACATAAGTTTTGTAAGTTTATCTCTTAAAATATCAGTGACAAGTGAAAGTTAATCTTTTACGAAAAAGATCTTTTTAAATTGATTCCTTGAGTAGTAATAGAATCAGAATTCATACAACTTGTTCCTCATTTTCATTCAACTGATTTACTGGTATGAATTATGCAAAAGAAATCCCAATCCTTTATAAAAATCCAAAAATTAACAGAGAGAAAAAATGATTGTTGTTTTTCAATTGGAGGTACATTATATAAAATAGCAGCTAATGAATTTTTTGGTTCGTCATTTTTTATCCTTCACGAGAGAATTTATATATTCTACGATTCTAAAAGGCAAAACCAGTTGATAGAAGGAAAAAGCTAAAATAGGTCAAAAATAAAAATAAATTAGCTTCTAAAATTGACAAAATTGTACTAAAGGAATTAGTGATTTTTTATGTCTAGTAGCGCAAAGTTCAATATACCAGACCGAATAAAATCCTTAATTCTGGTGAACAATCTTGAAAAACATATAGATGAATATGAACGGCAAGAATTAGCGGAAATAAAGCCAAATTTAATCTTAGGAATAGGAAAATATTATTCAAACAAACTTAAAAGAAAAGCTAATATTGAAACAATAGCAGGTCTAGCCAACTTCGATCCTAGAAGTGCTAAAAATATTGGTATAAGTCAAAAATTACTAGAAAAATGGACTCTTTCAGCATCTATTATTTATAGATATGCCTTGGGAACAGAACTTCCTCTTTCGCTTCATCGAGTATGTATTGCTGGTTTAGGAGCTGCCGGGAAAACTAGTTTAATAAAAACTTTACAGCGTCAAAAGTCAACTCCAGTACGTTCGCCTACGATGGGGGCTCAAATAGAAAGTTTGAAGTTTTTAGGGTTACCCATAACCATATGGGATCTGGGTGGCCAATTAGGCTTCCGTAAACTCTATTTAGATGAACCACATCATTATTTAGCCCGAATAATTTTATTAATATTTGTCATAGATATTCAAAATGCACGTTTGGATGAAGCGATACAATATCTCCATGATCTTATAATCAAGTTAAAATACATGAAAGAAAATCCAAAGATATATTTAGTTCTACATAAAAGTGACCCAGATATTGATAAAAACCTCATTGATAGTTCATCAGATTTGATACTTAATCGTTTTGCTACTATGCTAGCCAATACTGGTGTTAAAAGCTATAAAGTACTTAAAACAAGCATCTACAATGTGGAGAACCTAGTTCAATCATTTTCAAGAGTATTTGCAGAAATTTCTCCAATAAGTGAAATAATATCAGACTCTTTAGCATTTTATTCAGAAGCACATGAAGTTCGAGCTAGCTTTATTATTTCAGATAACGGATTTATTACTGCAGAGTGGACAAAAAGGTTAGATGATGAGCAACGAAACAAATTATATTTTGAGATAATGGAAGAAATTAGAAAAGAAACATATGAAATAGATGAGAAGAGGAAAGTAATCTCTATCCCAAGTCAAGTAGAAGGTTTTCACATACATATTAATAGAGTTGAGTTTGATTCAATTATATTGTTCCTTTGTTTAATTTATACTGAAATTCAATCAATGCACGATTCTAAATTGAATGAACTCAACGAGGAAATAAGACCATGGATCAAGAATTTCTTTTCAATCATCAACAGATAAATCAGATGTGCTAAACCTATCAAAAAGTTCTTGTCAAAGCAATTAATATTTAAGCTGATAAATCAAATGTAATCGCGGAAGAAATTCGCGCATTTTCCTTTAAGCGAACTACATTAGTAGAAACAATTAATAGACTTCTTAGGGCATAACTGCCTTCTAATTTGATTGGATTTACAATAAAAGTTGGATGATAACATCCAGTCATCTGTAATCGTTTATGGGGAAACACAAATGCGATACAGCTTTCATTCATAAGAATTTCATTGAATTCAATGATATATTCACCCCTTTTTAGGGTCCACCAGCCATATTTGGGGTCGTTTTCGATTGTTGGTTGAAGTAGAACTAGATCACTTTGTTTGTATTCACTACCTCCAAAATCTAACGCTCCTTGCGATCCTATTAAAAAAATTTTATTTAATGTTAAATCTATTATAGATTTATTAACCTGTTTGGGGAAATAAATTAAGCGTTTCCATATTTCAGCTATATCTTCTTCTTTCTCAAATGAGATAATCATTTTTCCTGCCTCTGTTTTCTTAACCTCGAATTTATTCTCTCTCCTTTATTGTTTCAAAAATAGCTTATATAAAAAGAATTGTTCTGACTTGTAATCAGTTCAATAAGGTTTCTTAATCTCTTCGATTTTTTTCTCTACTTCAATTAATTTTGATTTGATTTCTTTCAGTTCATTGCTCAATAAACTCTTTATCTCCTTTAATTCAGCTAACATTTGCTCTGGTATGGAAACTTCAGAAATAATTGGTATTTCTGGTTTTTTCTCTTCTGTGATTCTCTTAGTTGGGGTTTTAGTTTCATCTGTTGCTTGAAATTGCCGTAATTGAGTAAGAATATAATCCCTAACCTCTCTATAGATTTTAATTCCTTCTAATTTCTCTTCTGCTTGCTCATCAAGAGTATGTTTTCCCCCTGCGGTCTGAATTTCAATAGTACCAATGTTGAATAATCGATCAAATGGTCCAGCACGCATATCGATATGAGTAACAGTTCTGTAAGGAACATGCTTTTCTGATTTGTTAATTAATCCTTTTTTTACAACAATCTCATGACCATGTACAATAAATTCCATTGATTTAATGTAAAAATATAAGCCAACAACGTAACAGATCGTAAGAATCGTCCATATACTAAAATATAAAATCCCAAGCCAGTAAAAAGCTTGATAGAGGATCCTACTTCGATCTTCAGTTAGATATGAGCCTATGAATAAATCAAACATAAAAAGCATTATGATAAATGCAATGGTAAAAACTAGAAAAATGAGTGCAAAAATAAAATAATTTTTCCAAAGAAAGCTTCTACTTGGCCTAATTACACGAGGTTTACCAGGTGGAGGTGGAATATCAGAACCTTTATAAATTATCACTTCATTCATATTATTTCTCATCCTTTGTTCTTTTATAAATCTCATCTATCGTAATTTTGAACTTATTTCTGATACTGTCATTTTTCTTAAGCATATCAAGACCATGTTCATTTCTTATATCTTCTAAAATAGCTTTACACTCATTCTCACAATTTCGATTGCATAAATGATCTTGCCAAGGGAGGATTATATGATCTTTCGCTATATAAAACAAATAAACATCTCTATCTATTCTGTAATCATACCCATTAAGGATACCATTTCTGAAAAGTAGTTCAATTTTTTCCTTCTCCCTTTCTAGCTCCTCTTTAGTATCACCTTGGATAGTTCTATCTAATCGTAGAGCTTCTGCCAAGTCTTCAAGTCCTTTCCGAATTTTTTTCAGTCCAATAGATTTAAATTTTGAAACTGTTCGTACATCTACGTTTTTCCCTGACGCACGTCTACCTTCGGTATCCTCTAGAACTTTAGCTATGTCAACCAAGCTAGTATGAGGATTCTTGAAGATTTCACGAATAACTATCTTTTCTGAATCCGAAAGCTTAGTAGACATTTTTTTGCCTCAGTACCTGCTGATGTTACTAAAAATCCTTCATTACTATATTTCTTCATCATCATATTTAAATGTTTCTACTGCTTTTTTTGGTTTATCAGGTTAATTGATTAACTTTAACGATATATGTTAATAATGAAGTAGGAATTTTGGATATAATAAACTGATTATGATTATAAAATCAATAATTAATATACATTGTTCTTCAATCCACTATTTCAATATGTTTCTGGTTGAATATTTCGCAATTTTTTCCTTCATAGAACATTTTATAAAGGTTACCAAATTATAGTAATGTAGAGAATTTGGTAATTATTAAAGATTGGTAATTGCCAGACTCATAGAAAAAATGCTCTTAAGTAAGTTTGAAGAAATAAAAAGGTGTAAAAAGACTGTTTAGAAATCATATAAAGATATATCATACTGAAGAAAATGAATTAGAAAGGTTAGATAAAGAAATTCATTCATCTAAGGCAACAGTTAAATGGATGATCCCCCTTGGCATTATTCTTAAACCTTTTTTCATAGTGAGACTAATTTTCCCAATTAGAACTATTTTCTTGGAAAGAAAAAGAAAATCATTGCTAACACAGACAAAAGAATATTCAATAAGGTGATTTGTATGGCATGGATGGCTCCGATCATTGCAGCAAGTAATAAAGACGGTAAAAAAAGACGAAGGAAACGTACTAATAATAAATTAGCATTAATTTTTAGTATTATACTAATTATTATTGGTTCATTGGTACCATTAGGAGTTATTTTCTTATCTAGTAGTAGTGGAGAAACTTTTCCAGTTTTTATGGTTGGAATTGTGTTTCTAATTATATTTGGATCATTAATTCTTGCATTTGCAGTCATAGAGACTGAGTATGAGGAAGAAGATGATAGTAATCAAAGAGTTTATCAACGTAAACCAAGTCGTAGGATAAGGGATAATAGAGAGATAGATGAAACATTCTATTGGGGAGAACCAAAACTTGCTAAATCAACTATTAATTACTGTAACCAATGTGGGAGTCAGATAGAATTTGAAGATCAATTCTGTTCAACTTGTGGGAGAAGAATATAAGAAAAATAACAATTCTGGTGAATTAATTATGTTAAAACAAGAAACAATAAAAAAGGAAAGAACCATCAGTAAGACCTTGATTCAAACTGATGGGTTATCAAAATATTATGGAAAAGGAAAGATTAAAGCGGTTGATGAGCTAAATCTTTCCATCAACGAAAATGAGACTTTTGGTCTATTGGGTCCTAATGGTGCTGGGAAAACGACTACTGTACGACTTCTTAACTGTATCTTAAAACCGACTCGTGGAACTGCGGACATTAATGGGTATAATATAACTGAACACGCTGAAAAAGTAAAAGCTATTACTGGACTTTTAGCAGAGTCACCTGGGGTCTATGATAAACTTAGTGCTTATGAATTTTTGGAATTCATGGGTGCTCTATATAAGATCAAAGGAAAAGTGTTGAAAAAAAGGATAAATGATCTACTCGATTTATTCGGTCTAACTGATAGAAAAGATTATCTGTTAGAAGGGTTCAGCACTGGGATGAAACAGAAAGTATTGATTGCTTCCACGTTAATTCATGATCCTTCGATCATATTTTTCGATGAACCTACTGCGGGGTTGGATCCTAAAGCGTCGCATATGGTTAAAGATTTGATAAAAGGATTGTCAGAAGAAGTTGGGAAGACAATTGTTATCTGCAGCCATATACTACCTCTTGTTGAAGAGCTCTGTGATCGAATTGGAATTATTAATCATGGAAGATTGATTGCAGTAGGAACCATTGATGAAATCATTAAACAAACAGGAACGAAAACATTAGAGGAAGCATTCATCTCTTTAACAGGGGGAATTGATGAAAAAGAATTACTTGCTTGGCGGAGAGAAGCAGCATGATTGGTAATTTAAACCTAGATTGGGTTCCAATCGCTAAAGTGGAATGGCGAGTGAGTACGAGTAGAATTAGAGAAATTCGTCCTTACTTACCGTATATTT
Organism: Candidatus Hodarchaeota archaeon; assembly: GCA_048886525.1. Lineage (GTDB taxonomy): Archaea > Asgardarchaeota > Heimdallarchaeia > Hodarchaeales > Hodarchaeaceae > Hodarchaeum. The sequence continues at coordinate 12,557 of JBHLKP010000080.1, forward strand.
TAACTGGTGGATTAGTCATCTTTATTTTCTATCTTGCTCCAATGTTTACAGATTTATATATAGATGATTTTCAAGCATTTATTCTTTCCCAAATTGCAGTGGTACTTGTACAATTCCTTCTATTCTTTTTCTTTCTAACGTTTGCCTGTCTTCCGATATCTTCTACTCTCCAAGATATGAAAACTGATCATTTTGAGATTATTCTTTCTGCTCCAGTAAAACCCAGTAGTTTATTAATTGGAGAGTTTTTAGGTAAAATGCCTTTTTACGTCACTTTTGCAGCGATCATTGGTGGACTCTTTACAGCAGCGTTATTCCCATTGGGTTTGGATGCAATTCAAATTTTAATAATCATTTTGATTTTCGTTGTTACTTTTCTTTCCGCATTATGGATTGGTACAATGGCCGCAGTGATCTTAAGATCCTTTCTGATGAAAACTGCCCGTGGAAGAGATATTGGTAAAGGAATCGCGATTATCATAATCTTTCCTGTTATAGCACTGTTTTACGCATTTATAGGTGGTTTTATGAATCTTTCTGATCCTGAAACAGCAAGGCTTATGCAGGATGTTCTTCAGTTTTTCCCGAGTTCATGGGGATCAGAAGTGATTGTTGCTTTTGCACAGAATCCTGGAGATATTCTAGCGATTGAATTTAATGAACTAGTACAACTTTTGGGACTAATCGGTTTTTTTTTCATTTCATTACTATTTGGCGGATTCATAGCTAATCGAGTTTATAGTTTAGAGCCTTCTTCCTTTTCAGCTTCAAAAGCAAAATCAGATGGTATTTTTTACAATACAATCAAGACAATAGGTGGCGGTGGAACATTTGGATTATTAATTTCATCGTCTTTTAAAAATTATTTCCGCAAAGTTAAGAATATTACCATGCTTGCTTATGGTGTGGGGTTAGTTGTTGTTATGAATGTTTTTTTCATGCAACCTGATGATTCTGTATCCGCTATGATGGGTTCTTTCATTATGGGCCCTCTTATTGCTCTGTTCACTGTTAGCGATGTAACGTTGCAGGGTAAAGAAAATCTTCTTCTTTATAAACAGACTCCTTCAGGGACAGCAAGATACCTGAAAGCAAAGTTATTTCACTACTTACTTATTGTAGTTCCGCTAACAGTTTTACTTGAAGCCGTTATCTGTTTAAGAGTTCCAGCTATAGTAATTGAAGGCTTATTAATGAATTTAGGCCTTTCTTTTTTGATTTCTTCATCAACAACAATCATAGTTCTTGGAATTTTTCTATTGAACCCTGCTTATCATGATAAAGCAGGCGAATATATGTTAAATATGCAGATTTGTGTCTTTGGAGTCATAGTTCCATTCTTTGTTTGTTTAATCTTTCTAGATCAACCTTTATATGATCTCTTTGGGATTATAGACGCATTCTATTATACATTAGTTGTATATTCGATATTTCTGTGGATAATGGCTGGAATAACTTTATATCTTGGAGCAAGAAAATTGAGTAATCTTGAATAGGGAAATAACTTATTTTTTCTTATTTTTTTATCAAATAAACTATATTAAATCAAAGATACACAATAATGAAGGTGAAACAACATGAAAAAATCGATTAGAATTATATTAACGGGATTTTTTATCATTACGTTTATTGGACAAGTTGCAATATTTTTAATTCTCTCTGATATGCGTGATGCATCTGAAGAGGGAATGTCGATAAGAGGTGCTGATATTGTCATCTTTATCGCGGATGGAGTTGCAGAAGAAGAGTTAACTGCAGTAACAAAATGTCTTCAGAACTGGAAAGGTCGAGTCTCAATTGCAGGGGTAAATAATGAGACTACATCACTGAATGGATCCATATTCCACGCTGACTTTCTCATTGAAGATATATATAACATATCCTTTTTTGATGCGATATTTATCCCAGGCGGAGAACATTATCAAGCTTTTATAAATGATCCATTTGTAACACAGTTATTACAGACTGCAAATTCAGATGGTGTTATCATTGCAGGAATAAATGAAGGAACTCTCGTTTTAGCTGAGGTAGGTCTGATTTCTGGTAGAAAATTTACTACATCCACTTCTCTGGTGGTTAATTTAACCGATGCTGGCGGTTTTTATGTTGAAGGCACCAATGTGATTACTGATGGTAATATAATTACTGCTCATTCTTCCAGTTATACTCAATTAAGTTATGCGATCGGAAATGCCATGGGTTATTCATTTTATATCGATGTCGATATTCAAATTCAGAAAGAAGATGTTGGATGGAATTATTCAATTACCATCAGACCAAAAGATCAATTCATTGTACATTCTATAAGCATAAATCTATCTAAGATTATTAACACTAATCAAAAGATGTTAATTGGTACTTATGGTCTAATAAAGGGAATCGATGGAAAATACTCATATATATTTGGTATTCTAGAAAACGGAGAATATCTTATTGATGCTTGCTTTGAAAATATCTATGGAAATCTTGAAATACGAACAGCAGTAATTGAATTCTCTGTTGGTGGAAATTAGGTAAATCCTCTTTAGCATGGTGAAAAAAATGAACAGAAATGGAAAAATTGCCCTGATCGTGGTAGTGTGTTTCCAAGTTGTGATTGTAGGAGCTCAACTATTATGGCTGGCCAATTTAATGTTATCTCGTGAGAATTTACCTATTAATATGAGAGATTCAGAGATTTGTGTTATAGTCTTAGATGGTTATTCTGAGTCTGATCTACAGGGTGTAAAACAATATATGGATCAGTGGCTTGGAGTAATGAGAATAACCGGATTAAATTCAAATATTACCTCTAGTAATGGAGATTCTATCAAACCAAGAATTTTATTATCAGAGATTTCAAATATTTCAGCCTTTGATGCAATTTTCATTCCTGGAGGAGAAATTTCATCTACTTTTCCCTTCAATACCCAAGTTTTACAGCTTATTAAACAAGCTAAGGAATATAACCTTGTAATTGCTGGTATTGGTGAGGGAGTGTTACTACAGGCTACAGCAGGTATTTTAAATGAGACAAAATATACCTGTGATCCAGATGACATCGATAATTTAGCAGAATCAGGTGGAATTTATATTGAGGAAAGAAACGTTGTCATAGATAATAATCTGATAACAGCTCGTTCATTTAACTATGAAGAACTATCATATGCAATTGCTAATACAATGGGTTTTTCATTTAAACTAAAGATTGATCTATCCTTTGAAAAAGAGAGTCAAGGATGGAATTATAGTATTGATTTGATTTCCACAGACAGCTATATTATTAATTCCTTGATAATCAATCTTTCCTCTATAGACGATTTGAATAGAAAAACTTTACTTAAAACTCTTGAACTATTTAAGAATGATGAATATCAATTTATAGGAAATTTAGGGATTCTAGAAAATAATATTTATGTAGTGGACGTTAA
>JBHLKP010000081.1:0-15723 GCA_048886525.1 Candidatus Hodarchaeota archaeon
ATTGCAGCAGCATTAACAATCCATTCTAATCCATCTATTCTTTCAGCAAGTTTTTCTTTCAAAGCATGATCGTCAATGATGACATAGGTGAAATTCTGAATTTCAGATAGACTGGGAGCAAGCTGTGCACAAGCTATTAATTGTTTTATCTGATCTGAAGTTAATGACTGGTCTTTTTTAAACTCTTTGAACCTTTTATTACGGATAACAACTTCAAAAAAGTCCATAGTATCTCTCCTTATTATAACAATAATAATTTCCTTATTTAGAATCAGAGAATTTTAATTTTATTAATCCTGCTGTATAAAATGTCTGTGTAAAATAAATTGTGTAATGAAGGGATCTAAGAGATAAGCTCTTAATTGCCTAGTATAGAAGCCATATAGAATAATTTCCTTTCGTTCTTCCCTGCTTTAACCTTTTCTAGTACTGATATCAATAGAAAAATGAATGAAATGAAAAAAAAAAGCGGGATGATCTTTATGTCAAAAATAACAGATCAATTGAAACTACATTACGAGCAGCAAAAAACCCTGATTGAACAGATCAAAAAAATGCGCAAAGATTTACAAAAAGAACAGAAATTAGCTACCCGTTTTCGAAAACAAAGAGATAAATATAAAACAGAGAGACAAGTACTCCTCGAAAAATCTACCCCAGAAATTGAAACCCGTGATTCACAAAAGACTACTCTAGATAAGCTAAAAAAACGTCGTGATTTTCTACGACGTCAAGCACAGAGGACGGATGGACCAGTATTTAAAATTTTAACTCCAAATCAACTAGAAAGCCTCACAATAGTAGAATTAAAGTTTCATCTTTATGAGTTGGAGTTTAAACAACAAACAACGAGTTTTAATTCTAAAGACGATGAAGAAATCCTACTAGAAGAGATTAAACGTATTGAAGATAGAATATCACTATTAGAAAAACGAAATGAAGCAATTGTTGCGGATTATCTTGGAAATGTTCCGGAAACTAAAGAAAAAATCGAACAAGAAATTTCTCAAATCGAAAAACAAATTTCTCAGGAAGAAATAGAGAGAAGAGAAATTAGTGAAAGAGTACAGCAAATATATTCTAGAATAAAACCCCTTAAGGAAGAAGAAGATAGATCTCATGAAGAATTTGTGTCACATTTGCAAAAAGTAGATGAATTAAAAGTCCTTATTCAAGCAAAACAAGAGGAACTTGATTCTCTGAAAAGTAAAATTACAAAAGTAAAAAAATTAATAGCAGAAGAGACACATAAAGAAACTTATGGAGTTATCGAAGAGAAAATACAAAAATTACTAAAGAAACGTGATAAAGGGGAAGCTCTCACTCCTGAGGAACAAGAATTTCTTATGGGATATGGTTATGTACCCTTTTAAGAAATAAATTAATTTTATGATAAGAAAAAAAGTAAATACTTATTTATGTAAATATCCATCAGAGGTTCTTTATGTGAATTTGAAGAATCTAAAGCATTATGAAGAATTTTATATTTGCGCCTACTGCGCATATTGTGTCAATTATAAGAGCTACTCGGCTTGTCCTACTTTCTTCACTTCACACCATGAAATAAGTACAGGGAGAGGAAAGATGATTACAGCTCGTAACATTGCGCAAGGAGTGTTAAATAAAAAAGAAGGTTTAGAAGCACTAAGCGAAGGCCTTTTTTCCTGTACTTTTTGTGGAGCTTGTGAAAAAGTCTGTATAGTAGATATACCATTAACTGAAGTTTATACAGAATTAAAAACTCTAGTTCAAGATTATTTACCAAAAGGCACTAAAAAAGTTTTAAGATATTTGGATGAGTCAAAAAATATCTATGGTATGGATCAAGAGGATAGAAACCTGTGGAATCTTGATGTAGAAGAAATATATGAAGAATGGGAGAAATCATCTTCAGATATAGGATATTTTATCGGTTGTGTTTCCTCTTATTTCACTGTACCTGGAAGAACTCCAGCAGCAATTTTAGAACTAACTAAGAGAGCAGATGCAAAAATATCAATTTTTTCTCCTGATGAATATTGCTGTGGGAACCCATATCTTTTAGGAGGCCAAATTGAAAAAGCCAAAGAATTTGCTGTACACAATATTCAAGTTATAGAAAAGCTAGGTATAAAAACTCTTATTACTTCATGTGCAGGATGTTACCGAGTCATTAGTCAAGAATATCCGAAACTTTTAGGAAAAAAATTACCATTCAAAGTTATTACTCATATGGAATTCATTTATAGGTTAATTAAAGAAGGAAGCTTAAAATTCCAAAGTAAAAGCGCATTAAAGGTATCATTTAAAGACCCATGCGAACTAGGCCGTCATTGTGGAGTTTATGACATTGCACGAGATCTCATCAACTCCATTCCAGGAATCGAAAATCAAGAACTTGTAAATAACCGTGAAAATGCTCTTTGTTGTGGAGCAGGGGGTTTATTAAAAGTAAACCACCCTGAAATGGCTGAAAATATAGCTAATATACTTATCAAACAGATGGAAGAAAAAAACACAGAAATATGCCTAAACGCGTGCCCCTCCTGTTTGTTTAATATCGATCAACAACTCAAAAATCAGAATTCTAAAATAAGAGCTATAGACATTTCAGAGCTAGTTCTAGAAAGAACATCCTAATCAGGAGGAGTGAAAAATAGAAAATAAATCGAATAACCTAACGATTTCTGTTTTACAACCAAAAATAAAGCTTAATGAAATTGAGTTTAATATAAAGCATTATCAGGATATATTCGACAAATTTTCGAAATTTATTGAAAAATCAAATGTAATTTGTCTTCCTGAATACTGGAATGGAGTCAGAAAAGATAATTATACAGATATTGTGCATGAAAAATCGCTAGAATTCCTTAGTAAAACAGCATCTCGCTATTCAGCTTGGTTAATTGGAGGAAGTCACCTAATGAGTGAAAACGGAACCTTTCGAAACAAATCACACATTTTTTCTCCCTCAGGAAAACTCATTGGTACTTACAATAAGCGAAATCTATTCGGATATGAACGATACCAAGGAATTTTAGCTGGAGAAAAGGATTTTATCTTTAAAATAAATGATTGGAAATCGACAATTAGAATATGCAGTGATCTTTGGAATACAAAGGATCATTCTAGCCTAATAAGAAAAGAAATTGATGTTATTTTTTCTCCAGTATTAACATCATTACCTGATCAGTCTTATACAAATTATGGTCGCTTCCTATGGCATAATTTAGCTGTGATACGCTCAAAAGAAGCAGCTGTTGTAGTTGTGGTTAGTGATCCAGCATTACAAGCCATTAAAAAGCCTTATTGGTGTGCTGGGGCCAGCTGTATTGCTGATCCTTCATGGCGATTTAAAAACAAAGAGCCATTAGGCACTAATATACTATCTTCATTACCAGATGGAAGTGAAGGCGTAGTTTCCGTAAATTTGAATTTAGAGAGAATAAAAGAACAAAAGCACTATCGAATTAATATGGGATTAATGCCTAAAGAATTTTAGATTAACTTCATTCATAAATTACTCTTGGAAAATAAGGAAAAAAAAAGAGAATGGGACCATTATTTTATACCAATCCAAAAATTAGAGTTGCTAAACCGATGAAAATAACGATCCACATGAATAACCAGTTCAATCCAGACCAACGATTCTTAAATGTCTGGCCTTGCTCTGTGATTATCTTCCATACTTGTAGAACAGGAGTTGGAGAACGATGATACCATCCATATGCTTTTACCATCGTTCCGTATTGAGGACGTCTGAATAGAGCAAAAATCCAAGACATAAATCCAAGAATAGGACTATAATCAAGAGTGATAATCCCAGTATTATCTTGAATCACTAAATCTTCGCTTAAGAAGAATCCTGGTATTCCCCGTCCAACAACACGTCCTTCAAAGACAGCTGGTTTCCCTCGAAGAGGAGAAGCTTCGTAATAAGAATTCTTTGTTTGATCGGTCAAGCAATGAACAACTGTTACAGTAGGATCAGCATCTCGGATTTTTGGGTATTTTTCAAGTCGGCGCCATTTCCAAACCAAAGCAAATAGAAGAAATCCGATTCCCACACCAATTTCTATTCTAAATCCAGCTAAACCAGCTAGAAACCCGCCAAGGATTGGTAGGATGAAGAAAAGTAAAGGAGCAACATAAGATAAAAAGATATCAATAAAAAATTCGTCCCACAAACTTTCAGGTAGCTTAATTTGACCAACGCCTGGAAATTCGGGAGGGAAACCTCTTTCTTTTTGCATTCTATTCAGAGCTAAGATTCTCTTTGCAGGTAAAGGATGAGTTGAAGATAATTCCAAGAAACGGCCCCATGGGTTTGATAAATCCCATTGGGTGGCTTTAGCTACAGTTTCCTCATTTAATTCCATACCACGTCCATAAGCTGACATTGCTAGACTTCTTGCTCCAGAAATATCGAAAATTCCTAAAGATCGCATTCCTGTATTGAACGCATATTGTTTTGAAGCTTGTTTTCTTTCACTTGGAGCTAAATTTTTATCAGCCATTCGTGTTGCAGTTTCTGCATCAGCTTTTACCATACCGTAAGCGATTTTTACCAAAGCTCGGGATAAATGGCCTGGATCACCAATAGCTTCTGCGGAAAATGAATCAGCATAGTATTCACGAACTCTAGAAAGGAGAAGGACTATATAATGGGAGATCCAATAAGCAATCCACGCGATTATGGCAACGGCAACGGCAATGGCACCTATCTGAGCAGCATCATCATCACCACCTCTTCTAGTACCACGTGCGGAAACTCGGGCAAAAGTCCAAAGGCCTTGATAGAAGGAATAACAAATCAAAGGAATTGCAGCAGCAACTGTCATCCAAATGAAATCTCGATGTATAATGTGCCCAGATTCATGAGCGACTACAGCGATCTGTTCTGATTCATCTAGGTAATTTAAAATGCCTTCTGTAATAGCCATTCTTGCTCTTTTCTTAGTATGTCCGTATGTAAAAGCATTAGGATTATTATCATGGATAATTGCGACCCATTTTAGACTAAAGTTGTGCATTTCCATTTGTTGGTAAAGAAAATCTCTTATATGAGTTGGAAGCTCATCTACTTGGTACTTTGTTGCGGTATAGACCCAAGAGATTGTAATATCCATAATCCAAGGAGAAATTAGATACTGAATAAAAACTATCAGAAGGGCGAAAACCACAGGACCAACAATTATTAAATATTCGTACCCTGGAGGAATTACCCCTGAAAGGGATGCTACTGCCATAAGAGCCATCCCCAAGGCAAATACTAAACCCCAAAGGAACGTCAAGACAAATAATGAACGTAAATACAAATTTACGGGCATATATTACCACCTAATTGTTCTAAATTAAACTGTAATGATATATTGTATTCAACTGAAAAATGTTTAGCTGACGGAAATTTTTATTTCAAAGAAATTATTCGTTGGATTGAATATATACATATATAATAGTTTTAAATTTGTAAAAGATAAGTTTATTTTAGAAATCACAAATTCTAGATGGAACATTCAAAAGAGGATTAAAGGCTTTTTTTAACCACTTGTGTCCTTCATCCAGAATCACCTGTGGATCAGTAGTATCCAGTGACTTTTCTTTATAGAGAGATGGGAGTGTGTCCTTCATACTGCATTAAGGAATGTGACTTAGTTCGTTGTGAAAATCCTATGAACTTATTAGGCTCGTTGGAATCGAATAGCTCATCTACTTCAAATTTTTTGCTAGATTGAGGCAGCTGGTTAATATGTTTTGTGTCTTGATTGAGAGAGAGAATAGACATTGTTACCTATAGAATTAATAAGATCACACCTTTCCCTAGCTGATCCAACTCTCTCAAGCTCAATTCTCTTTCATGTGACTTGATAAAGAAGCTACTTACAAACATTATCCAGTGGATTGATGTCATGAACTTGAAATCTTAGAAATAATATCGATTCAGATGAACTACCCCTTTTATTAAATATCAATTTAGGTATTGTATTTTATCATCTCTCTCACCTGCATGTAATACACGAGAATTTAAACCTATTTTTCGTTTTATTTCATCCACAATGAAATACTCAAGACTAATCTTGTTTATTTATACTTAATTTCCTCTGTTGTAATAATTTATTTACCTTAATTCTTTCTTCTTTAACATATAAAATACTCAATCCCCATACTAGAGCTGCAATGAAATAGAAAATTACACTTAATGAAAAAGCTGTTTTGAAGCCTGAAATTCCAATCAATATTGTTGAAAGAATAATTCCAAAAATAATTCCTAATTGGTCAGTAAGAGAGAATAGAGATCCTAAAGTTCCTCTGTGTTCTGGTAAAGATACATCATACAGTAATGATGTCCGATTTGGGCCAGAGGCAGCTCCAATAAAGCTACCAATCCAGAATAAACTGGCAAATATCGCAAAACTTATTATAGATGAATCTATTACAGAAAAAGCAACGAAAAAGAAAACTGCTTGAGAAATCAAACCTAAACTTGCGATTTTTCCCCTAGCAACAGAATCGTTTGTTTTTTGTGTGAAATAGTCACCTAATTTTCCGAAAAAAGGATAACCGATAGCTCTTCCACTCGCAATCATTATGGAAATCACACTTGAGTTCTCAACACTAGTGCTAATTCCTTCTGGCGAACTCAAAAAAGACACTAACCAGTACGTAAAAAAAGTTCCTGGAACCAGAGCGAAAGAACCTTGAATTAACAATAATATGATTGTTTTTGATTTTAATGCAGTAGGGATTTGACTTATCTCAATTCTCCAAGGATAAGTAAAGGCCTCTAGATCAACAAATGCTGGTTCTTGCTTACCTCTCTGGGGAATTTTTATGAAATATTCCCAACCCAGAATTATTAATCCTATTAAAGAAATGAAACCAAAAGATATATGCCATGAATTAGAAAAAAAACCGCCTATCAGTATTCCTGCAGCACTTGAACCAACCCAAGCTAAGTTCAATCCAGAAGAAATCAATCCACGATTATTATAACTTGAATAATCAGCTAAAACTGAATATGCTAATGGAGAAAAAGCAGCTAATCCTATGGCCATAATTAATCTGCCAAAAACGTAAATAATTAAATATTGAGGCAAAAGAAATATCATCGAAGAAGGAAGAATCCATAAAATATTAGCTATCCAAATAATATTCTTTCTCTCCAACTTGTCTACGAGAAATCCCCAAAGAATTAAGAATAATGTAGAAACTCCCACAAAAGCTGCTTCAACAAGTCCTATCATTGGAAAGTCATAATATTCAGCTAAAAGTATTAAATTTGGAATAGGAAGCGTAGCACCAATCCCATTTAGTAAAATTAAAGTAAACAGAAAAAATAGAGAAAAAATAGGGGTCTGACGAATAATTTTCAACAGAGAAAAACCTCAATAGATATTTATCCCTGTAATAACCCTACTAATGATCCTAATCCAATACCAATAAAGGAAACTGCTGCTCCTATGTAACCAAGTGCTTTTGCACCGAGAGTTTTTACGTAATATGAAAGGTCTCTATGGACTCCAATAACAACAGAGCGACCTGAAATAATCCCTCTTTCTGAATCAGCGATAGAAATATTTAATACGTGTGTTCCAAATCGATTAGGTCTGAATTGTAAGTTTAAAGCATCTCCGATTTGTAAGATTGCACTCACTAGCTTTAGCATATCAACTGGAGATTTGGAGGAGGAAAATTCTAAAGTTGTATCGTCAGAGGGTAAAATTAATTTGTATCTATCAAGTAATATTTCTTGAGAGGCATCATCAGGATCTAAAGAGCTCATAGAGGTTTGTGCGTGAATAGTAACCTTTCTATCAATATTTTTTAAATTTAAAACGAAAACAACAATTCTGAATGGATCAATATTACCTATATGCATCGAGGGGTGACAAATCGTTATGAATTCTTCCTGATTACGGAGATAAGCTATGTTATCTTTTACTAATACAAATATTCGTTGAACTAACTCTACTATTTCAGGAATTTCATTCTTAACATCTCTAATGATAGTTGTTAAGATCTCAGATGAGATCCCAGAATATCTCCCTCCCAAAAAATCATCTAAATACTTAGGTTCGATTATCTCTGTAACCTCACTCCTAAAAATTTCCTCAGTCATTAATTCGGGTATATATTCTTTGAGATAAACCATTAAGAAAATTTTTTCTCGTGCACGTTCTATTCTTGTTTGGTCATCCTCATCTTTGAGGTAATCTGGATTAAAGCTTTCCATAATAGACCGTGACCATTCATCCATTCGGATTCGTGTCACTGGATCAAGTTGAGTAAAAATAGAATCAGTTATAATGTTATCTAATTTTAATGAAATGCTTTTAGGGGAATAAAATTTCATCAAACCTCCAGGTTGTAGAGCAGACTTATCTGGAAGACGAAGAAGGATAGAAACTCCACTTGATATAGCTAATAACCCCACACTAGCAATAAATATAAAAATTCTGGCTAAAAGAAAGAGAGCTACATCTGTCGAAACTTCTTGCAACACTGTTGCTGAAAGAAATACCAAAAAACTGATAATTACTGATCCAGTAACTGAATATGATCCTCTATATAGTATTTTTATCGACGACTCAACATCATCAAATCCCTCTACTCCACGGATTAGAAGACCACTGGCATGAATCCTATTAATTTCTTTATTAAATGCTTTCTCCATGAAAATTCCATTTAAGCTAAAAGGAATAGCAATTATAATCAAAATAATATATATTAAAATAGCTGCAAGATGAAGAGGATCTTCTAGACCAATATTAGGAAGATCCGAGGGTTTAGTGACTTCAGAAAAATCTAAAGAAAAAGCTGATAAAGCAAGAGCTAGTAGTAAAAACGCTAGTACTACTGGAATAAGCCCTAAGAACCAGATTCCTATTTTTCGACAATAATAATTAATCACTGTTGCGAGATCCATGAATAACATTCCTTAATTTTTGTTATTCCTTCAGAATTTTTTCGTTTTAAATTTCTTCGGATTATACTCTTCGTTAATAATTAAGTAGACTAAAAGTGAGAAAATATTTTTTACCTTGCATAGAATTGTTTATCAGTGCATGTTTAAAATGATGCCATTTAAACAAATAGATAAGGGAAAGAAAGTATAAATTTCTTCTCAATCTGAATTTTCTTCAGAATCAGGCTCAGATTCGGGTATTACTTCTTCAGGCTTAAGTTGGGGATCAGATTTAGGTGTTATGAGTTCAGGTTCAACTTCGGGGCCAGGTATAGGTTCAGATTCGGCCCGAGGATGACCATCACTATCGACTAGTGTTACGGATGTTGTTCCAAATCCTACTTCCAATGAATCTATGATAAGTTGGTAGAATTTTCCTTGAAAGAAGATGTTATAAAATAATGAAATGAGTACTACTACCAATGAAACATTGATTATGCAAAAAAGCAACAGATCTATCATCAATTGCACTCTTTCGAGTACGTTTTGATCCAAAACGTTAGCTCCTAAGGCAAACAACGAACCAAGAGTTATTACCCCAGTTGTTAAGCTACTAACCTTTTTCCCAACTAACCAATTTAATTTTGTGGCTGAATCGTATGCTTTCAACTTTGCATCCATTAGCATCCATCCCAAAGGATATATCAATGTAAATATTATCGGTACCAAAACAAACAGAATTACTGTTCGTAAAAGAAATAATAAGATATTATTTCCAGGATTGACAATATTTGCGGGATTATTTGGTGCAATTAGATTTAGTAAAAAAGCAGAAACTGAAATCCATGCTAGGATTAAAGCAATATATTTATTCAGAATACTTGGCATTGTTATCTTCCGTTTCTCAACTGGTACAAATTCAAGATAGTGAACATTTCCTCTGGTAAAAAATAGTCTCAAAATTTTATTGTCTACCAAATAATGAGCAACAAGAGGTGTGATTTTAATACCTAATAGGAACCAAAGATAGATTACAATGAAAGATATTATTAGACTAATTAGGATTCCTGGCAGATTGACTGGGATCATAAAAGATACTAATTGAAATCCGAATATAAAGAATGATATAGAAATCAAAGTAAGTAGAATCGTGATAATCACACCAGATCTAGCAAACTTAAACTCAGGATATCTTAGACTTTGGAACATTTCCTTCAGTATTTCAAGTGCATAACTACCTAACTGTTTCAATTTGCTATCTTCAGAGATTTCTTCTGAATTAGATAATGTTTCATCATTGTTTTTATCAAAGCTTGGTTTTTTTTCCATATTCATACATCCTCTCCTGTATCTACATTAATTAACATTAGAACTATTTATATTTTTATCTTAATTTACTTTTTTCAATTTTCATTCAAGAATCTTTAATGTTTACGGCGTCCCCAATCTATTGATGTCCAATCAGCTTCTTTTTCCTTCTCTATTTGTTTATCATCAATTGGTTTTTGTATTTCATCAAAACCTCTCAACTTCTTATTTATTTCATATAGAACCAAATCGATGGTACTTTGCATATTTCTAGTGTCAATATCATAACTTTGTAATTTTGGGGTAATAAGATTTTTCAACTGTTGATCTACTGCATTTAAATACTCTAATATCTTGGTTAAATGTTCAACATCAGTCGAGGTTAGAGTTGCGCTCTTCAAGGGGAGAGATTCATCTTCACTTTCACCTAACAATTGAGTTTCCTCTGATTCCCTTGGAGCAAACACGATTGTTGTTGATGAACTCTCCTGGCTTTCTACTTCTTCTGACGATAATGAAGGTAAATCAATGACAGGAAGGAATCGAGTTTCAATAATCTCAATATTGTGAGCAAACGATATAATTCTTGGAGGATTTTCATACCAAAAGATACCGCGAACTGGTTCAGTGTGCTCACAAATTTTAAAAACATCCACAATATGGAAACCATCCATATGCATCAAATATAATATATTTTGAGACGCGAAGAGAACGTAAGAACTGTCAATAATTTTTATACGTTGGATTGGTCGATTTACCATATAGCTATTGACTTTTCGATTAGTAATTTTTTCATAAATATTCAACTCACCATTTTGATGACCTGTAATATTATAATCATACTCGAGAGTTGTATCAATCGACTTAATAGGAGAGCCTGTCTGAATCGAACTAATTAATTTTCCGTTTAACTTCCAAAATTTTAAATTACCGTCATCAGAACCAGAAATAATTACTTCTTCATTCATAAAAAGAACAGAACTAATGAAATCTTCATGAGCTTCCCAGCTAGTTTGCTTTTTTCCTTCTATTGAAAATATATGTAAAGTATTGTCTCCACTACAAGCAGCTACAAAAAGATCATCTGAAGGTGATGTAGCTAAGGCAGTTACTAGTTGTAGATGTTTAATACGTTTAACCTCAACTTGATTTTGCATATCCCAAATAACAATGGTATCATCATAAGCTCCAGAGATAATATAATCCTTTAATGGTATGTATAACACCGAAGATATTGTTTCCTTATGAGTGGCAAGTGTTTGATCCTCACTTGAGGTATAATCTAGAAGATGCACCCTTTTATCACCTGAGGCAAAAACAACCCGATTATTTCCTATATCAGCAACTAATTCCGCTGTAAGTGAACGGCCCTTAATTTTAGAAATTGGTTCTCCTGAATCCGAAAAAATGGTTATATTATTCTCTCCAGTACCTTTAATTATCTTAAAATCGTTGGTAATTATTGAATTACTTCCGGAAAGCTCTAAACTTTTATTTATAATGTTACCTGATTCAGTATTTACAATAAGTAGATTTCTATCTCCACTTACTGATATCAATCCTACTTGAGCGTTATAATCAACACTAAGAGGAGTAAAATTTATTTTAAAACCAAATTTGGCATTAAATTCTAAATCAATTACCTTCCCAGTACCGTCTTCGGATACAGTTACTAGGTTATCCTTATCGATACAAATGGAAGTAATAAGACCGTCATGTAATTGAATTTCTTGCTCTATTATTTTATTTATACTATTTATAACCGTAATACTACCATTCCTTTTCGGTACGCAAAACTTTTCATCATTTAACCAAACTAATGAATCACCTGATACATTCTCTACATATGATAGGGAGTTAACTTTTCCTGTCTCGTGATCATATATGTAAACATCATCATCAAAGGTTACAAATGCTGTTTTTGTACAAGAAGGATTTGTTCCGAAAAGATTTCGTATAACTAGGTTTTTACCTATTTCTTTCATTATATCTGTTTCAAGATTGTAAATGTAAGCCTTAGAGGAATTCCCTAGAATAACAATAATTTTTTTATCGTCTGGAGTGATTTCTAATCCTTCTATCGCTTCAGGAAAATAAAAAAGGACTTTTTGTTGCTCTTCATTTTCCCAAATTCTAACAGTTCCATCAAAAGAGCTAGAAGCAAACTTTAGTGAGCTATTAAATGAAGCGAGTCTCATTACGGAAAATAAATGTCCTGTTTGTCCAGGAAAAATCAGCTCTGATTTTGGTATTAATTCTTTATACATTATATTTCTCTCTTTGAATGATCTACTTCTTGATTAAGGTTTTTTCTGTGCTTTTTTTTGTTATGATGAATATCGTTTGAGAACTTCTGGAAGTTCAAACAAATCTGTGATTCTTACTCCTTTAACATTAGGTTGAAATGGGTGTCCATGCAACCCTGCAGGGCCTTGATCATAAAAGATCGCGAACATTTTGAGTTTTTGTGCAGGAATGATATCCGTGTGATAATCGTCTCCTAGATAAACAGTTTCTTTTGCTTTTATATCAGGAAAATCATTTAGTGCGGCTTTGAATATTTTAGGATCAGGTTTATTTACGCCTATATCCCCTGAAAGAGTTATCGATTCAAAGTAATCCATTATTCCTAAATTTTCTAAGATATCTATCAGTGATTCATCCCAATTTGAAATTATCCCAAATTGATGCTTATTTTGAAGCTTTTGAAGAAGATTCTTTGCGTCTTTATGAAGAATAAATTCCAGCTCTATCATTTCAGCAAGCTCAGTTTCTATTCGATTAATTTCTTTTCGATTATTTATACCCAAGTGATTATAAAATGCATTTTGATATTTCCGTTGATCTAAATCGCTAAATAATGACCAATCTTTGCGAGAAAGAGTCCATTCTTCCGCTTTTCGAAAAGCCTGGTAAACAAATTGAGTAGAAATCTCTCTTTTGAGAATTGAGGATAGAGTACTAGAATAGAGCTTTGGTAGTGTATTATTTTTTAATTGGAGTAGAGTCCCTCCTGCATTAAAGAAAACAACTTTGAATCTTACCATCAACTGACCTTCTCGAAAATTCAAGTTTTATTATCTAAAAAATCCTATCGTTATAATTTTATAAAACAACTTACTGCTTATTTGGTAAATTTTAAATAACTAAGGCTTGTTAATTTAATTGAAGTTTCATTATATAGCTAGTATTCGCATTCGGCTCAGAATCAATGTTAAGATAAAAATATAACTAAATTTATAATATGTTTACAGTTTAGGTCTATTTGCATACGTGAATATGCATTCGGAATTAATTTAACTATAGGCATCACAAATTGAGTCTTTACTCAACTTTCGCAATATTAGCAAATAGTGAAATTTACATCCGGTTCCTCCTTAGGAGAACAGTATAACGACTCCATAATGTTACCTTAAACTCCTTAGGGAAAATCAGCGATAGCCATTCGAGAAATAACTTATTCCAGTATTCTCGATACCGATCACAGGTGATTTCAATGACTGTACATTCAAGAAGAAATAAACGGGGTCGCACGGAAGTAGATATAGCGACCCAGTACTTTGAGGAGGAAAAAGAACGAACGAAGGAACTTTTAGAAAAGAAAAAGCGGCAAAATAGCGCCTCTATTTCATCTAAAGATAATCCTTCCTCGACTGTTAAACCTCCTGAATCCTTACAAAAATACCAAAAAGAGAAGAAATATAAAAAGAATCAAACTCATAAGATTAAAGAATTATCTCATAAATCGTCTTTAAAGAAAACAAACAACAAAAAATCATCACAAAGCTCACAAAAAAGAAGAAATAAGATCCAAAAAAGAAGATCAATTGTCAAGAAAGGTCGAAAGAAACAAAGAAAGCGTACACAATATTCTAAGAGGTATATCTAAAAATCGTATTTTAGATATTTAAGAGAATGATTTAAGAAAATAATTTCTTTCTTCTCTTCTTTTTTATTGAAGGAGGGCAAATAAAGATTAAATAATTAATAAGGTAAAAAAAATATCCCTTAAATAAAAATATTTTGTTATTTACTATTATCCTCTATTTTCAGATGAACTAATTCTATATTCGCGATTTT
The DNA here is from genome assembly GCA_048886525.1 of Candidatus Hodarchaeota archaeon. Taxonomy (GTDB): domain Archaea; phylum Asgardarchaeota; class Heimdallarchaeia; order Hodarchaeales; family Hodarchaeaceae; genus Hodarchaeum. The sequence continues at coordinate 14,273 of JBHLKP010000081.1, forward strand.
AGCAGACTCAAAAATTCTATTATCACGGTAAAATTCACCGAAGTTAATTTTGACAATCCCCGCATTTGCAAGTAGTTTAAAACATGTCCAGCAAGGTGAAGCAGTGATATATATTTCCGATCCTTCTAATCTAACCCCATTTTTTGCTGCTTGAGCAATAGCGTTAGCTTCAGCATGCACCGTCCTAACACAGTGACCATTCTCCATCATATGACCCTCATCATCACAATGGGCAAGACCACGAATGCTTCCGTTGTAACCTGTTGAAAGGATAGTTTTATCTCGTACAATTACCGCTCCTATGTGTTTACGATTGCAGGTGCTTCGAGTTGCTACTTGTTGAGCAATTCGCATGAAATAAGTTTCCCATGTACTTCTATTATTGCGAGTCATCGTTAAAAATTGTTATTGGGGAAGTTTATTTGAAATTATTGATAAGCAAGTAAAAGCTCATAACTCTAAAAAACTAGCAATAAATTTTGTGGAAATAATCATAATTCGCTAGAGAAACTTTCTACGATTTATTATAATATATATATAGATCCATTTTGAGGAAGAATTATAAAATGCCCAAAAAACGAAGATACAAAACTAAATGGCACCGTTATTGCACTCTTATTGGTGTGCTTTTAGTCGCGATAGGAGGAATATTTATGATTCTGCTTGGAGTAGAGGCTTTACTTCGTCAAGCTGCTCCAGAAACACACTTTCTATCAAACTTTATCATTATTGATGAAAATCTTTCCTTTCTATTAAGTATTGTCTCCATTATCTGTGGAATTGGTATATTAATTGTAACAGTACGTCAAAAACCACATTCTGAGGAAACTATTGTTTGGATTATTATTGCTGCTCTTCTGGCTATTATTGGGGGCACATTAGGAGGTCTAGTTGTTTTTGGAGGGGCATTAATTTATCTAATTTTTTACTTCTTATGAAATTGAGTTAATTTAACTATCAAAAAAAAGAGGATTTTAATTTGGATAAATATATTGTTGGGATTGTAGGCAGTAGAAACACTGGTAAAACAACTACTACAGTTAATCTCACAAATATTTTTGCTAATGTAGGTTATAAAGTCGCTATAATTAAATTTAGTCATCATAAATTTGATCTCGACCCTTCACATAAAGATTCTGCAGTACTCAGAAGTACTAAAGCTGAAATAATTATATCAAGTACACCTTATGAAACAGTGACATATCAACCAACTGATAAAAGAGTGGATTTACCATCCTTGCTTGTTAATCTTTCTTCTGATATCAATGTTGTATTCTGTGAAAGCTACCCCATAAATTTCCCAAAAATCTCACTCATTTTCGTATGTGATAGTATTGAAGATTATTATCAAACAAAACAAAGGTTTAAGAACGAGAATCCGCTATTTATAACGGGTATTATTTACGATAAGGCAATAAAATCTATTGAAGATAATATAATTCTTTCAAATG
>JBHLKP010000082.1:0-15326 GCA_048886525.1 Candidatus Hodarchaeota archaeon
TAGTACTAGAGGGTTAAAGAGGTGCCAAAAAGAAAGAATCTTCTTGAGGAAATTAAAAATGAGTAGTCTATCTAATGAAGAACTATTAAGGTATGCTAGACAGATTGTATTACCAGAATTCGGAAAAAAAGGACAGGAAAAAATTAAAAAAGCTAAAATTTTAGTTATTGGTTTAGGTGGTCTTGGAACATATTCTAGTCTCCTTCTTGCTGAAATAGGGGTTGGATATCTTCGAGTTGTGGATCGAGATCTTGTCGAAAAGACAAATCTTCATCGAACTCCTCTATATTCCGAGTCCGATTTAGATCGAGCGAAAGTTGAGGTTGCTGCTGATAGATTAAAACAACTTAATCCCTCGATAACTATCGATACTCACGCTACTCATTTAGGGAAGAATAATATTTATAGTCTTTTAGATGGGATAGATCTCGTAATTGACGCACTAGATAACTTTGAAACAAGAAGAATAGTAAACGAGGCATGTATTCGAAAGGGAATTCCAATTTTATTCTGCGGAGTAAGTGCTCATTCAGGAAATATTTCAGTATTTAATTTAAAAAAATCTTCCCCATGTCTGTCTTGTTTATATCATAATATTGATGATGATGAATTAGATAGCTGTGATATAACTGGTATTCACCCTGCTCTTCTTCCTGTAGTAACAGGTATTCAAATTCATGAGGCTATTCAAATTATTCTTAAGAAAGACTCTTCTTTAGATGGCATACTGTTATTTATTGACTTAAATAATATGAGTTTTGATAAAATTCCAATTTATAAGAATGAATCCTGTTCTATTTGCTCTAAACCGGTTAAACAAATTGTAACTAGTTTTAGTGATGATTATAGGTCATTAAAGATTTGTGGAAACAATAATTATATGTTAGTTCCTAATCAAACTGTTGATCTTAATATGGCAAAAATTAAGCAGCAATTAGAAACGCATTACGAGATAATAAAAATGGGAACACATTCAATAACTCTATTATTACCACCGAACGATTTTTTGACAATTTTTAAAGGGGGAAATGTGTTAATTCGAGGAATAGAAACAATAGAGAAAGCAATGGGGATCTGGGATGAAATAAGGACAAAATACATTGCATAAAAATATTCTATTCTCTTCGATAATATTTGATTCATAATTATAAGATTTATTTAATAAGAGAAATGATGATACAAAAGATAAAATGAATATCAGAAGCTCTAAAAACAGAAGGGCTAAGTTTACTTATATATAAGTAAAGTGAGTCTGCGGATTGAAAAGCGATGTCACAGCGTGAAAAAGAGATTGAGGAAAAAATATCCCAACTCGAGGCAGAAAAGAAAATTCTTAACGCAATCAACGCCTATTACGAACAAAATTTGTCTTATTATGAATTAGAGGAAATTTCAGGTATATCGATTAGAGAATTCAAGAAGTTTCAACAAGATCATGATTATCCATATCGCGTGGGAGGGTTTAATAGAAATCAAGTGTTTGATAGAATTACAAATCGATTAAAAGACATTGATAAAGAAATCTACAAATTAAGAGAAAAAGTATTCGGTATACTAGACCAAATACTTTTTATTCCTTCGTGGAGGAAATTAATTGACTCAAATTTCAATGGTTTTTATTTAAACCAACCAGTTACAAAAATTCATCAAGACACAATTGTTTTCTTACCAGATATAGCATTAACTGGTTTTGAAGAAACAACTGGGGAATCATTTTTCCTGATTACTGGATTAGGGATCTATTGGGTTAAATTTGAATTAGGAGCTGGTTCATTAGTAACTGATTATCGTGAGATTACTGGTATTGTGTTACCCTTAGATTTATATGAAAAGGCTCAAGATGAAGCAGGATCAGTTCTAAGTAGCGAAAAAATACGTATGACTGAATATATGACATCTATTCCATTTTCAATTATTCTGGAAAAGCAATCAACACAAATGTACCTTCGAGGAGTTCTGGCGAGAAATGTTTTTTTACCAAATAAGGAATGCTTTGACCAAATAATAGAATCCTGTATCGATCCGAATTCGTTCAAGAAAGACGAAGGTTTGAAAATACTCTCTGGGGGTTTATCAACTCAAATTCCCCTTTATACAAACGAATTATTAACTGAAAAGGAGTTAAGTGGATATTCAAATCTTATTGCTGGTATTAAGAACATACAACCTAAGTTACATAAGATTTTAGCTAATCTTCAGTTGGAAACGACTGAAAATGCTTTTTTCTCAAAAATCATGCAAATGAAACGTGAATTCAGGGAAATTGGTAGAAAATACCTTGTAGATTGGGTTCCTGGTCACGTGAGCTAAGGTTTACCCCTTTATTTATGAAAAATCTCTCTAAGGGTCTTTCGGATGTATGATAAATCTCTTTCAGTAATCCCAGTATGGATTGGAATCTCGAAATGATTGGATGCAATCCTTTCTGTCACTGGTAAACTGATATTTGAATAATCTGGATATTTAACAAATTTAGTCCATCTCCATTCTTTTATTCCTTTTAAATACGTCGGTTGCTTATGACAAGGAATGGAATAAATTTGTCTAGAAGCGATTCCTCTTTCCTTAAGTTCACTTATAATCTTTTCAACTTGAATTTTCTGATCATTTAAAACAGGTGCGCAGATATAATGGCCGTGGGTAACTCCAGGTGCAATAGTTTGAACATAAAGTTCATTTATTTCCTTGATTGTATTTCTTATGGATTCAGCATTTTTCCTCCTTTGTTCTAACATTTTGGGAAGTTTTCTAAGCTGAACTAGGCCTATTGCAGCTAAAGGATCAGCTAAACGATAATTATAGGCAATTAAATGATGATGATAACCTCCATTAGGGCCACGACCATGGTTTTTGATACTTCTAATTCGTTCTGCTAGATCATCATCGTCAGTGACAATCATCCCACCTTCTCCAGTTATCATATTCTTAGTTGCATAAAATGAAAAACATCCCACATCTCCAAATGTCCCTACATGCTTTCCATCAATACGTGCACCATGTGCTTGACAGGCATCTTCAATAATCTTGAGATTTCTATCTTCTGCAATATCAACAATAGTTTTCATGTCAGCTGGTAGCCCAAAAATATGTACAGGTAATATTCCTTTGGTATTCGCAGTAATAAGCTCTTCTATTTTTTCAGGGTCGATATTAAAAGTACTTGGATCGATTTCACAAAATATTGGTATATTTCCTCCAAAACAAATTGCATTAGCAGAAGCAATGAAAGTAAAAGCTGGAGTAATTATTTCTGTTCCAGGAGATAGATTCAATCCTTCCATAGCTAGGTGAAGTGCTGCTGTACCATTAACAGCACAAATTGCATGTTTTGTTCCCACAAACTCCGCAAATTCTTTTTCGAGTTCTCGTGCATTTTTCCCTTCGACAAAACTTCTGGACTTAATAGCTTGCGAAACAAGTGAAATTTCTTCTTCGGAAATCTCTGGTTGGGCAATTCGTTTCATTTACATGATACATCCATTTTTAGTTAATATGAATAGGTGATTTAATATTTATTTATTAGTTTGAGGAAGAGTTAATAAAGCGAAAGTCAATTGTTAGTACTGATTTTCAAGCCTCGGTACAAATTAAATGGGATTTATAATGTCTAGGGAATCCGTTATCCAAAAAATAGTGGAAAGATATAGGAATCTCCTTCCAATCACATCAAAATACAATCAAGATGGGAATAATCCTATAATTGTTATTGTAACAAAAAATCAACCAGCGGATCTCATTTTAGAAGTCTCACGGAGAATAAAGAATCCTATATTCGGTGAAAATAGGATTCAAGAAGCTCTTCCCAAAATAGAATTTTGTGGGATTTCAAATATTTCTTGGCATTTTATAGGCAGTCTTCAAAGAAATAAAGTTAAAAAAACCCTAGACAAATTCTCACTTATAGAATCATTGGATAGAATAAGTTTAGCAAATGAAATCGAAAAATGGGCGTCAAAAATGAATATAGTTACAAAATGTCTTCTTCAGGTGGATATTTGCCAAGATGGTTCAAAATTTGGGATTCATCCGAGTGAGGAAGCAATAGAAGAATTCTTACAGAGGATTAGTCTTTTATCTCACATAAAAATTCAAGGTCTTATGACAATCGCTCCCTATGTTCCCCCAGAAGAAACACGTGCATATTTTCGGCGTATGCGAAACCTTTTTGAAAATTTAAAAGCAGATAGCTCTCTTCCGACGAATGTTGAGATGAAAATTCTATCAATGGGTATGAGTAATGATTATTTGATTGCCTTACAAGAAGGATCTAATTGCATCCGATTAGGAACGGCAATATTTGGTTGATTAATGTAATTAAGTTTATCTAAAATAAAAAATATGGATTCAAACTAATTGGAGTGTTTATCTCTATGTCAGATATTAAAGAAACAGAACGAATTGAAAGCTCAAAGATCTCTTTATCAAAAAATGAGAATAAAATATTCTCAATAATTGTAAAATATGGCCCTCAAACAAGAAGTGAACTTTTATTAGCTTCAGATATACAAGCTGAAAAACTGGGGGATATAATCGATCGTTTACAAGCAAAAGGGTTAATTCTAATGGATGATGGAGTTTTTTATAGCTCATTACCTATAAATAACATATTATCGTCATTAGAATCAAGTTTTGATAAAATCGAAACGAATAAAAAAGAACAGCTTGAAATCTCACAGGATTTCTTAAGAATTATTAAAGAAAATCTGATTGAGTTTAATAAATCGTTTGAAGAAACATCAAATGAGCTTAAAACAACAAATAATCTGCTTCAAGCCAGTTTAAAAGACGATCTAGACTCTCTAGAAAAACAAAGAGTCAAAAACGCAAAAGATCTTGCTGATGACTTATTAGAAAACTATTCTACAAGCACATCTGATTTAAAAACAGATATGCAAAATTCCTTTTCTTCCCAACAATTAGCAATCGAAAAGGAATGGACGAAATTTATAGGTGGATTTCAAAATATACCTGAAACAGGAACTCGTTCCTTAAAAGATTCAATAATCAAATATGAGAAGGAATTATCAAATGTAATAAATTTAACTACAGACAAAATAAAAAGCATCCATACTCAATTTTCAGATATTTTTGCTGTAATTGAATCTGAATCACTTACTCAAATTCAGGAATTCTTCTCCAATATGGAATCCAGCACAGAGGAGTTTAAAACGAATATAGATACTGGATTACGTGAATCTTGGAAACGTGAGAAAGAATTTGTGAATGAAGTTCGTCAACAGGTTCAAACGACATTAGAAGATGAAATAGGTGCAGCTTTAAATAAAGTAGTATCAAATTTAGCAAAAGAGATTGATAACGGAATTAATGAAGCACTTAAACACGTTAGACAACAAACTAACTCATCAATCAATGAAAGTTCTCTTCAATTAAAGAATGAATTCAAAGAGTTTGCTGAAAGCGCTTCTGAATTGATATTAGAACAGCGTTCCTCGTTAGGTGTTTTAAGTACCGAGCTTTCTGAGCTGTCATCTGAAAAGAAATTGACTTCTCAAAGAGATCTTTTTATAAAACAACTTAATTCAAAATTATCTGCTGAATTAAATTTATTGGAAGGGAACTATAGGCGTATACAGAAAAAAGTTACTGAAATCATGGAGAATGTTCGCCAGTCTGCAAAAGATCGTTTGATTCAGCAAAGCTCAGAATTCGAAAAACTAGTACATACGTTCAATGAGGTTAATGAGAAATCAATTAATAGAAAAGATATGGATATAACACGTTTAGTACAACTATCTCAGTCTGTATCCCAATTTCTTAGAAATTTACTCATTACAATTCCCGCTAGTGCCAATCAGTACAAAACGACATTAAGAGATCAAATAGAAATTGCAAAAAACGGCATGAAAAAAGCAATGGATGAAACCTCTGTCGAATCTATTAAAGATATAAATAGCAATATATCTAACTCTCAGAAAAGAGTAGAAATGTTATTTCAAGAAACTTCAGACGAAAATATGCGTGAAATTCAGACCGTTCTCAATTCTTCAGAGCAATTAACTTCTACTATTTCAAACCTACAAGAGAGTTACATAGAGAAAATAGAATCAAGATTCGAACAAAGAGCTAAAGTTATGAATACAGAGCTAGAAGCAGTTGCGCGGAATTTTCAGCAAGTTTTAAATGGAATTCAATCAGGATTTGGAAGTATTAACGACCATATATCATCCGAAAATCTTACTAGAATTACGAATATTGAAACATTAATGCAAACGTCAGCTTCAACGTTGAAAAATAATCTAGATACTATTTTTAGTCAAAATAAGACACAAAACGAACAATTTACCAAGATGCTAGAAACTGACCTAGAGAGTCATCTAGAGCGAACAATTGAAGTTATAAAGGAGGGATTCGATCAAATAAAAACTGAATTTAATCTAGAATTAGAAAAACAGTTGAAACAGATTTCAAAGCAGAATGAATTGCAACAGAACGACTTGCAATCCATTATACAAAATTTTTCTGATCAAACATCGATTCAATTGAACGAATTCAAGAATAACCTGACCTCGTCGATTGATGAAAATGAGAGTAATATAAATGATTTTATATCCGAGAATAAGCGCACAACAAATGAGGTTGTAAATTTACATAAAGCTAATATTGTTAAATACCAAGAAAAGGGGCCTACTGATATTTTGAATTTTATAAATCAGATAGAAGCTGAAGTTTCAACACATAATAAGAATTTGAAAGAAGCAATGGATGGACTTGCGTCATATTATGCTGGACTTTCTGATTCAACTATAAATGAAGTTTCAGGACTAATAAGGCAAGTTCAGGAAAGTGGAGACAAATTAACAGCAATAGCGAACGATTCATTACAAATAGTGACCAGTAGCCTAGTTAGAGCTTCAGAAAGTATTGATATATACTTTTCAGACACATTAGCAGATTTGGAAGACCAAATTGGCGTTGTTACAGGTTTTATAATATCTGAGATTGACACTTCAGCGGATAACATTAAAGATGAAGTTGAAATCTTGAAATCCGAAATGAAACAGACCGTTGATGATTTGAACACGGAAATTAAAGATTTTGTGGCCCAGCAAGATCAGGAATTTCAAATTAAAATTCCAGAATTGTCTTCAGAATTTTCACAGGTCTTTGATGACATTATGCAGGAGCGTACAAAGTCAGACCAAGAGCTTCAGGATAATATTGATAAAGATCTTGAGAAGCTTACAAATAATTGGAATAAAGAAATACAGAAAGCCAGAACGACATTACAAGATGTAACTAATGCGATAGACAAAGCTATTGAATCAAATCTCGAGAATTTTGAAGTCATCGTTAGTACAAATGTTGAGCAGGCCATTAAACGTATCGGTACTATTTTTGATTTGGATTCTTCCAAAGAAGATATCTTCGGTTTAGGTGAAATCCAATCAAAAGTGATACAGGCAAATAAACGCTTAAAATCAGCTATATCAGAGACCCTGCAATCACAGATCATTCAATTTGAAGAAAAGATGCCAGAAATTGTAACTTCTTATGAAGCAGTTCATAATCAAGCTGAAGAAGATTTATCTTCTCATATTGAAGATCTAAGAGATTTGATTTCTAGCTCTCAAACATCATTGATAAATAAAATTCAAGAATTTATAAAAAGTGAAAGAGAGATTATCGATTTTACTGAAATGAAAAATGAATTAGTGGAGATCATACATAATTTTTCGCAATCTACAAGTCAGGAAATTGAATTATTATCCATAAACTTAGCAGATATTATAAAAACCAGTATAGATCGGGTTGACAAATCACGTGAAGAAATAGAAAGTCTTCTTAAAGATATTCCTACTAAGATATCAAACATAGAAGAAAATCTACTTAATGAATTGATTAAATTTAAAGAAACCACGATAAAATCCGTTGAAGATATTAGTAGCGACTCCAAGAAGGGATTGGTAAGCTTCCTTGATAGTTATAGTAATGATATGGAAAAGAGTACACTTGAGATAACAGGTAAGTCTTCCAAACTAACTCAAACTTTAACTGAAGATTTTGAGAAAAGAATATCCGAACTACAACAAACATCAAATAGACTACTAGATCAATTAATTTCTACTAATACTATTCAAAAAGAATCTTTGCAAGAATTATCTAAAATTCTTTCTAGTACAAAACCAGAACAACCCATACGCTTAGTTAATTTACCTACGAACGATGCACGTAATGATTATATAAATGAAATCATGAAAACAGCTTCAAAACAGGTTACAATATTTACTTCAAATCCTACGTTCTTATCACCAGATGATCTAAAGTCAATTCCTTCAGAAAAGCGCATTTGGATTTACACTAGCTATGATTTTACTAAAAAAGGCAAAAAATGGTTCTCAGAAGTCGTGGATCAAATTAATATTAATCTCCGGAAAGCTAATACAGAAAAAATTTCGGGGATTATACTTGTGCAAGATGAGGAATCAGCTTTAGTTTTACCAGAAAACCTAGGTTTTACAACAAATGACCCTAAATTCATTTCCTATCTTTCTGAACTGCTTAATTTATTGAAAGGTTCTTCTCTTAGGAAACGCTCAAAGTAAATCTTGAAGATTCTTCATCTATAAAAATGTAAACCAATTAAAGTTATTGTTTAGATCGAGAAAGGTTAAATTGTAATCAGACCGAGTAATCCTGATTTCTGCAAGGTTTTCTTAAGAACCATTCCTTTGTAAGATAGGCCTTTTTTCCTATAATACTCCATAAGTAGATCTTTTTGCATCTTAAAGAAGTCAGGCCTCTTCGGAAGGAAATGAGGGAACCTATCTTCTTCAGAAGACATCCCCATTCTTGTATTGAATATTCTTTCTAGAAGGGTAATACGATTTCCTATCTCAACTAACTTCTCAAATGTAATCTCTTCATTATAAACAGCTTGTAAAAGAGGGATAATAACTTTTAATTCTAATCCTATCCCTCCAATTAGAGGATTTGGTAAATATTGGAATAAGAAATTCCTGATCTGGGGAGAAATCCAAGAAACGACCTTACGCAATTTTAATAATACTGGAAGATAGCGAGAGCAAATAATAAGCGAATCTAAAACAGCTAGAAGGTTTTCAAGAAGGATAACGGTTCTAGCTTTACCGCGTTTAGAATATTGGTTAAGTTTGTAAGGTATCCCGAATATCTCTGGGTGAAGCATACAATCACACCAAGTTTCACTTGTTCCATATGGCGAGATTGCAGCTGTTAAGCTTAACCCAGATATATTAGGATAATAATACATCCCTGGAATCTGATTCTTAATCATTGGAGCAGCTTCATCAGTTTGTTGGTAAAAATAGTGTTCTCCACGGGCAAGTTGATCTCCTATCCCTTCTCTATGTATTATTTTTTGAATTAATGAATAGATATCTGGATTTCCCCAGGAAAAACCTAAATGAGTATCAAGAAGTTTTCTTCTATCCTCTTGGATATTAAATAATGACGCAAGGGCTGCTCCAGTAGATATGGGATCGATTGCTTCAATATTGCAAGATTCTATCGCTTTTTGAATCGATTCTAACTCAACAATCTTTAAATTTACGCCTAAAGCCACAAAATCTTCGTAAGAGGCGCGCTGGCACTTTATAGAACATTGCCAACACTGAAGTGGTTTATTATAACCATTAAATGAATTAATCTTTTCAGGAGCGAGGTGCAAAAGACGAGAGCAATTTTTAGCAGGTAGTAGGTTATTCTCAATTATTGAGAAAATAGATGAAAATGTCCCTCGATTTCGTAATTTTTTACACCACATTTCCTCCTCAATTATTTGGTTAATTTGATAGATAAAGTTAATAGATTCACTTTTTAGTTCATGCGCAACTGGAGGATATGATATTACAATTGCTTTGATGTTTTTAGAGGCAAAGACTGCACCCAATCCCCCTCTTTGGAAGAAATGATCTCTATCAACTGCTACACCAGAAAAAGTTACTTGATTTATGGCTGCAAGTCCAATAGTAGCTATAGATGCATCCTTACCGTGCTTCTTTCTTAAGATTGCATCGGTTTTTAGTGCGTTTTCTTTCCAAAATGAACCAGCGTCTTCTAAACTTACATCCGCAAATTCATCAATTAGAATATAATATGGTTTTTTCGCACATCCAGTTATTTGAAGAAATTCGATACCTAAATTCTTCAGACTAACACCAAATTTTCCTGTAGCAACTGATGTACATAAAGTGTTAGAATGTGGAGATTTGAATGTAGCTATAGTATTCCCTGATGATGGAAAGTTCGTACCAGTTAAAAGTCCTGAACCGAATATTATACTATTTTCAGAACTCCGAGGACTTGTGTCTGTTGGAATCGATTCATAACCTAAAAAAACGGTTATACCACGTCCACCAAGAAAATTTTTAACAATACGCTCCTCTATTTCTTTTTTTGGAAATATTTTCTCCTCTGTTAAATCTAGTTTAAGTAATTCTGGCTTCCACATCTGAATTTGTCCATTAATTTAATTTAAGATTCTTCAAAATGAATTCTCTCTTGGAACATGAAATTTTTGGTAAATTTGTACCGATGGTTTCATTATTATAAAGGAATAACTCTATAATTCTTTCTGTAACTATTTGATCACATTTACCTATTGAGCTTGACTTCAAGTTCCAAAGCGAAAGAAACCATTTCTGTTCTTGAAATTTTGATTTATCTATAAGACAATCGAGCTTTTCTGCTTTTGATTTACTTTTATAATTGAATTTTCCCTTCTGGAAAATTAGTACTTCAAAATAATTGTGCTTAAAAATCACTTTTGTATTAAAATTAGTATTAATATTCCAATGAAGCTCAGCTTCATGTTGTACTGTAATCTTATCCCTTAATCGTACTCCATTACTCATTATAAAATCAAATAGCTGATCAAATGTGATATTAGTGTTATCATCAATTGATGAATCGTAGTAAACGATCAAAATTCTACCAGGATATAAACGATGAAGAATTGAAGATAGTTTAGCATTGAGATAGCTATTTTTTGCATTTCTAAAATCTAATATAATTAAATGAAATTCATATTCATTTTCTTCAGAGAAATCAGTATTCAAAGCTAACGATAAAAGAGAATAATTTTTACTCTTCTGAAGTATAAAGTCATTCCTACTAGTTTCCTCGTTAGTTATATTATCAATAACTATCTCATCATTATTGAAATAATTCTGTAATTTCTCTTTTGAAAAACCGGTTTTTTTTCTAATGACATACTCTAACTCTTTAATCTTCTCAATTCCAAGTGAATTCCTCCTAAGTTCTCTGGCAACTTTCATTGTGGTTCCCGAACCAAGAAAAGGGTCACAAATTAGAGAACCTTTAATCGTAAATGCTTCAATAAGTCTTTTGGGGAGCTCATCAGGGAAAGCAGCTATATCGGTTTCCAAACGGCCTTTTAAAGGGAGAACATTTGTCATTTCCCAAATGTCTTCCAATATTAGGGTATTAGAATGTTTAAATTCAGTATTGGGAAGTTTCTGGAATAGTAAGATGCTTTCGAGTAGATTATCTGGATAGAAATACATAGGGTAAGGATTTTGTAATAAAACACCACTCCTTCGGCTGATACGAATATATCCTTCAGGTTTACGCCAAGTGATACGCCCCTTTAATTTAAAACCACAATTTCGGAAAATTTTTATTGAGTCAGAGATAATAGGATACTTAATTCCTTGGATCAACATATCATCAATATTGAGTGCAGCAATAGCTCCAGGTTTTAATTTGTGATAAAAAATTTCTGCGAATTTAGCAATCAAATCTAGGAATGTTTCATAATTCTGAAAAAGCTCTTTGTAGTCAAAAGGAGCGTTAAAATATGGAGGTGAGGTTATTAATAAATCTATAGGAGGTATTTCAGTGAGTTTTGATTCAACCTTAGTACAGTCACCCATGATAAGGTAATGATGCGTCTTAAGATCCATTATTACACGTCAGTAATCTTCTGATTTTACTAAATTAAATTTTGTTAACATATATAATTTGAATAAAAATTTTTGATTAGAAAGTCAAAACATGAGCAATCTTTGCACATTATAGGATAGTTTTTGATTATTATTATTTTCTTGATTTTTTAATAGCAAATGGTACCTAGAAAGGTTTTTAATTAAATTAAGACGAATAAACAAAGGTGAGTTCATTTGTATAGCAATATTGGCAAAGAGTTTATGAAAAAGACGACCTATAAGTTTCTTGACGCTTCTGACCAACAGAAAGGAATGCCTCAACCACTCATTGAAGTTGAATATGATAAGACGAAATCTTTGATAGAACTCCCAAAACCTAATGAAATAAAGATTGAAAGAATTAATCTTAGAGAGTGTATTGAAAATAGACAAAGTATTCGAAAATATTCAAGTAAAGTATTAAGTTTAAACGAATTATCTTGGTTATTATGGTGTACTCAAGGGATTCGCAAAGATTCACCAAAAGTAGTTACTCTGCGTAATGTACCTTCTGCTGGTGCTCGTCATGCTTTCGAAACATTTCTCTTAGTTAATCGTGTTGAAAGTTTAACCCCGGGGATTTATAGGTATATAGCGACTAAACATAAGCTTCTGGAAGTATTAATTGAAGCTAATGTCGCAGAAAAAGCTACTAAGGCAGCTTACGATCAATCAATGGTGAAAAATAGCGCTGTTACGTTCATTTGGGTTGCTGTGCCTTATAGAATGACATGGAGATACGGAGAACGAGGATATCGATATTTATTTCTCGATGCAGGTCATGTGTGCCAAAATCTCTATTTAGCTGCAGAAAATATTTCTGCTGGAGTATGTGCTATTGCGGCGTACCATGATGAATTATTTAATCAGTTATTGGGTTTAGATGGAGAAGAAAAATTCGTTATTTATTTAGCAACGGTCGGAAAAAAGAAATAAAACCCGAAAATACCAAACTAGTCTATAACAACTATAATAAAAAAAATATGAATGACGTAAAATGTGTGTTATAATTGTTAAAGCTAGCTTTCGTCTAATTGATATTTGGTAAGTAAAATTAAGTCATTTCTTGGTCATCCCAGATTCTAAATAAAATAATCAAATTCTCATTTAATTAAACTCTCTTTTTACGACGACGAAATATAAAAATAACTGTAATAAATCCAACACTAGAGAACATCTCTAAAAAATTCACAGGAGTAGTTTGATCCTCTGTGAAGTAAGATACTTTACTCCAATGTGGAGGCCAATAAGTGTCTTGTATGTAAATACCTGCGTCAATAAGCAACTGATGGGGAACGAACTCAAACCATTCTCCATCGACTTCTAAGCTAATTTTTGCTAGAGATTGACATGTAAAACAGCTCAAATTATACATCCAAAACCTCAGAGGAGAGATGATTAAGGGTAAACCCATGTTTGAGGTAAGATTTTCGGATTTCAGAAAACTAAGACTACCCCCTTCATTTACTTCATTTATTGTGAGAATTAATTGGTTTAGCGAGTGGACAGTAGTATCTAAATTTGCGATCCCTAATGTAACAAAAATAATGGTAATTGAATCCCAAGCAAGAGTATCATTACCAATTTCAGATGTCCCTGAACACCAAAAATCGTCTGAATAGAGGATTTGGACGTCTAATGGGCACTGTTGATTGATTGCATATATTATATTATTTTGAATAAGGAGAATACCAAGAAAAGCAGCTATAGGAAGGATTTCACCAGTTCTAATTTTTATTTTCATGAGATTTCAATTCATTTAATCTTTCGCTCTATTTTTGGGAAATTTCTCTTAGGATTTCATTTTTTATATTAGTCTTTGATACAACATCCTTTTTATATATATCATCAGCTCCCTAAAATAACTTTTGATCAATTTACACTGATTGTACTCTCTCAATTTAGAATTGTTGCAGTTTTACCTAGTCTAGATATATGTATTTTTTAACTTAAACATAACTCATCTTGTCCTCAAATTGGTGTTGTAGATATTCTAAGACTGTTAATATGACATCAGTCAATATAAAAATGATATTTTTGGCAGTAAAGACATTAGAACACTTTAAGAAAGTAGATTCTGCATATGCAGAAAGCTCTTGATAAATAAGTTTCATTAATTCTTTTTTTTTCTTTTTTGAAATAATATTTTATTAATAAGAATTATAAACAGATTATGGACTTTCCTACATTATATCAACAGATTGATGCATTACTTGAAGAGGAGCGATTGGACGACGCCCAAATTTTGATTGATGAACAGTTAGCTCTTTCAAAATATTCAGTCTTGACAACACCAGAACAAGATCAATTATCCCTCTGGGAAGAAAAATGGCAACTGCAAATATTGGTTTGTAAGTACTTAATAATTCAGTTTAAGCCTAATGAAGTGATAATTTTAACAGATAAAATTCTAGAAGAAAGCAGAATTCTTGATCAATTCACAGCAAAGATTCAAGTTTTAACCATTGTAGCTAAAGCAAATGCATTATTCCTTTTGGGGCAATACAAAGAAACTCAGCAGCTTATACAGGTAGTAGAGAGTCGTACCGACAACCTAGATAATATATCTCAAGAAGAACTGAACAATCTTCGAGTGTCTGTGGAAAGAATGAACGGTTATATAAATCATGTTTTTGGCCAAAATGAACTTGCATTAACTAACATTAAGAATAGCTTAGAATTGTGCCGTAAAGAAACGTGGTCAATGAGAGGAACTCAAATCTTGGAAGGGCTAGTTTATATTGATACGGGGCAATACTCCGAAGGATTTGGAAAACTCAAACAAATTAATGAATACTGTAAAAACAATGAATTAGTGTATTCTTATGGATGGAGTTTGTTCAATCTCGCTCTTTACGCTTTTCAAGTAGGGCATTTAGTATCAGCAAAAGAATATGGATTAAATCTTTTAAAATTCAGTAAAGAAGTGAGGAGTAAATTATTAGAAGCATGGGCACAGACTGCTCTTGGAGGAGTAGCTTTAGCAGTGGGTGAATTCTCTGATGCAGAAACTCTACTTATTTCAAGTTATAAAAATTTTAAATCCATTGGAAATCTATGGTTTCAGTTTCCTGCTAGGCGTCTAGGAGCTCTTTATCGTATTCTAGGTGATTTTGATAAAGCAATTTTCTATCTTACAGAGAGTTTAGAAGTCGTTAAAAATAATGGATTTGAGTTTGTTATTGGATTCCAATTAAATCTCATTGGGGAAGTGTATTACGCCCAGAACCAAATTCAAGAAGCTCGTACATACTTTGAACAAGCCTTAGAATATATTAATCGCATTGGTACTAAATTTCTTTCTGCTAAAGTCACATTTAACTTGTTTCTGATCCTGATAGAGACAGGAGAGATTTCAAACGCTGAACAACAGTTGTTCCG
>JBHLKP010000083.1:0-15241 GCA_048886525.1 Candidatus Hodarchaeota archaeon
AATTTAATGCAATTTACTCTGTTAAATAAATTGATCTACGCTTATATGAAGACTTCATTCCGCTAAATTCTCAGAAGTTAAATATAAATCTGAATTATGGTACTTCAGGAGTGGACAATACTCATTACATTTCAAACATAAAGTACACCTGTTAACAATAACATTGATAATCCCTTCATCAACTACTAGAGCATTCTTAGAACAGTGATAGACGCAGACACCACAACCATCACAATGCATGATACGATAGACCGTTCTAATTAGATTCGAGATATATCTATTTAATAACTTTAGATTATTGTTTCTTATAACAATAGAGCCATCACGATAAATATCAATTCGCCCCTGGTTCTTTATTGAAATTGAAAGTATATCTAGATCCTCTACGTACTGCATTGACCCTATTATCGGTAATAGAAAAGCTATTCTTGAAAAATCAAGAATCTGATTGGCAGATATCAAAGCTGAAAAACCTCCATAAATACATGGAGAAGGAGTGGAGGTGATTCGGAAAACTAGTTCACTAGATTCATGATATATTTGTTTTGGTGTTTTGTAATCCAATTTATTTGATTTCAATAAGTCAACGATCTTTTGGGGAAGGTATTTCCATCGCCATAATCCCCAAGTAATATACTGAGGTGGTAATTTATGTTTTTTCCGGAATTCCTCTAATCTTGAATATAATTGGTTGAGTAATAAGGGATGTGATTCTTTCATGATGTTGAGATCGCTCATCGAAGAGGCAGGACAAAGCCAACAACCTACCCTTACAAATCCTAAATCATACAGAGGATTTAATAATTGAGCTAAATTATGCTTGTGAATATAGAGAAAGACTTCAAACGCATTCCAATTGGAAATTGGAGCAGCTGTGACTTGTTTTGGTATCCATGGATTCTGAGAAACTCTTTTCTCTTGAGATCTCCCAAAAGATTCATATCTTCTTCTGCCAATAAAGCTTAAGACTTCTTTTTTTTCTGGGTACAACCAGTCTAGAAGTTCGTTTACAGGGGAAAGTTTAGCTGATTTACAACACCAACGTGAGTTTCGAGATGGAGGACCAAATTGATTAAACCGTTCCCAAAAATCCCATTTGTCATTTTCATGAATATGAACTTTTCTTTGATATCTCTGGCCAATAAGCTGTATATTATTCAATGTTTCATCATATTCAAGTCCTGTATTAGAAAAAATAATATTATATTCCACATCAGATTGTGCAACAAGATCCAGTGTTACTAAAGAATCTTTCCCACCTGAAAATGCTACTACGCTTTCATCATATTGTTTAGCTACTTCCTCAATGAAATCAATCGCTTCTATTTCTAAGGCATTTAATGAATGTAAATTTGCTTCTATTATTCTATCCCAACTATTAAAGTCCCTTCCAATCGGCAGGGGTTTTTTCTTCTTACGATATTTTGTTTTCACCGCCACACCTTTATTTTCAGGGCCCATCTGATTTCCAATCATTTTTGCAAGTCCTACTCCCAAAACCTCATTTTCACAGACAATGATTACAGGATCATCTAATGATATGTTTGAGTCTGCAGATATCACACCAGGAGAGAGAACAGAGCCACCTTTAATTATGGGAATCCTTGCTCCAGTATCTATATTCACATAACTTAAGGAGTTTTTGTCCCAAATTTCAGTAGCCAAAGATATTCTAGGTAGTAGCTCGTATTTTTCTTTAATGATATTATACCTGAATACTCCTACAATTTTACCCTGAATAATAATTTCATCCATTTTATCAATATAGGGAACTTTATTAAGTAGAATTACTTGTTTTTCAATTAATTTAATGAATTTGTGTGCTGATTTCTCTCCAAACTGTGACTCAACAACCGAAACCAACCTTTTTAAATCACCTTGAAGAGCAGGCCTCACATCACCAGGAGGAGAAAGGGAAATTTTTCTTCCTTGCTTCTTGCATAAACCACATTCATTTTGAATAAGTGGAACATGGCAATGATCACACCAAAACAGCTTAATCTTTCCTAAATAAGGTATTTTCACTTTTTTATCGCCATTTTTGCGAATTAAGAAATATTTATTATACCAAAAGAAGCTTATGATTCTATTAACAATGTAAATAACAAATATAGCAAAATTAATTTCAGCTCAAAAAATCCGTTGGGGTTTTTTCGAATGTCTAATCCTCCCTTTTGTAAAGAATGTGGTCACTTAATTACTCCGATGCGCAAAGGAGCTAAAAGAAAATTAATATTTTGGTGTAGTAACTGTAAAATGGAGGTTGAATCAAATAGCGATGCTAAAATGTTTCAAGAACGAACAGCAATCGAGCATTCACCGCGAGATTTTACTCGGATTCTAGAAAACGACGAACCGCCTCCTGTGCCAAAAATATTTACACAATCTTACAAAGATCGGCGTAAAAAAAGATGTAAACATCCAAATGCAGTTTTTAAAGGTTTTTATCAATTTTCACGAGGGGATGAATCATCTAGAAAATATTGGTATTGCAAAGACTGCGGTCAAGTATTTCGTTTTTCAGGAAGAACGAATATTAAACCAAAACGACGAATCATTTCTGAAAACTTTGAGAAGAATCCAAAAGAACCCTAAAGATCAAATTATAAGAAAATTTATTAAAAGAAACGATCTAGCCCAACTAATTCTTCTTTATTTTTCTCATTAGAAGCTTCATTTTCTTGAAAAGAAGCATTTTTTATTAATAACTCTTTAAGTCTAGAAAAATCTCTTTCAAATAAAGGAAAATATTCCTGAGGATGATACAAGCAAGTTGCAGGATGATACATAGGTAGAAGAGAATATTCATTCTTTTGAATTACTTTTCCTGCTATTTCAGCCATGTTCGAGAAATCATAGTAAAAGAATCTGGCTGCAAACCGACCTAGTGTTACCACAATTCTCACAGGTAGCAGTTTTATTTGTAAAGATAAATATGGAGCACAAGATGCAATTTCATCTGGTAAAGGATCACGAT
Organism: Candidatus Hodarchaeota archaeon; assembly: GCA_048886525.1. Classification (GTDB taxonomy): domain Archaea; phylum Asgardarchaeota; class Heimdallarchaeia; order Hodarchaeales; family Hodarchaeaceae; genus Hodarchaeum. The sequence goes on from JBHLKP010000083.1 coordinate 2,978, forward strand.
TATTGGGAGGCCGACATTTAACGATATTAGAAATAAAAACATCGTTCCGAGAAAGATTAATCTTAGAAAGAAAATCATTCAATAACTGTCCTGAACGACCTACAAATGGTTTTTTTAATTGATTTTCTTTGAAACCTGGAGCTTCTCCTATAAATGCAATTCTAGAAGTGATAGGGCCCTCCCCAAATATTGGAAAAACACTTTTTGTGTGTAATCGGCATTTAAAGCAATTTTTTACCTCAGATTGTAATAAACACCATTTTTCGTCTATAATGGATTCTTTTGTTTGATTATCCAAGCTGCACACACCGCGATAGAATATACTTATTCCTTTAAAAAAATATGATTTTTCCTCATAAGAATCACTATTCTTATTTAGCAATTCGATGCTCAAGTAATATGAAAGGTTTAGGCATTTTAAGACAAATGAAGTACAATTAAGATATCAATTTGTTCAAAGGAACATATATTCCGTTTTTTAACCATATAATGTTCGTATATTTTCTTAAATTTTTTTTGGGATAAAAAAAGAAAATTAGAGGAAAATTAAAAGATTTTTAACTTGTTTCCCAGCTCCTCAAAGGCACCTAGAGCTTTATCCAGTTGCTCTTTGGAAAGAGCAGCATTCATTTGGACACGAATCCGATCTAAGCCTCTAGGAACCATAGGAAATACAATGGGTAAAGCAAAAATACTGTAATCAGAATAAAGTAAATCTGATGCTTCTTTTGCTTTATAAGGATCACCAAATATGATTGGTATGATTGCTGTTCCAGAAGCAGAGGTTATTTCATGATTATAACCCATCTCAATTATTCTATCTTTGAAATAACTGATTTTTTCCCACAAGTTTTTTACTAAATCAGGTTCCTCATACTCAATGATATCTAGTGCTTTTATTGATGCTGCAGCAGTTGCAGGAGGGTGACTACCTGAAAGCAGATATGAACGCGTTTTATTACGACACCATGTTATAAGCTCTTGTGATCCTACTATTGAACCACCCATTGTTCCAAAGGCTTTAGAAAAGGTACCCATCTCTATATGGACTTTACCTTGTAATCCGAAGTGATCTACAAGTCCTTTACCCGAATAATTTTTACCTAGAACTCCATCTCCGTGTGCATCATCTACATATATAATAACGTTACCATGAGGTTCACAAATTTTATAAATTTCATCAAGAGGCGCAAAATCACCGTCCATTGAAAATACGCCATCGCTAATCACTAATACTCGGCGTGGATCTCCCTTTATTAATTTATTGAGCTCAGTTTCAAGAGAAACCATATCGCAGTGTTCATAGACAGCTCTCTTTGCCTTAGTAGCCCGAACGCCATCGATAATAGAACCATGATTTAGACGATCAGAAAGGATAACATCTTCCGTGGTTGGAGCAAGCTGTTGTATGACTCCCTGATTCGCTGTAAAACCTGCAGATGTGATAAATGCAGCTTCTTGTTTTTTGAATTCGGCAAGTCTTTTTTCCCATTTTTCATGTAAATCCATATTTCCTGCAATCGCACGAACAGATCCAGAACCTACCCCATGGCTTTTAATAGCAGCTATAGCAGCTTCTTTCATTTTTGGATGATTAGATAAACCAAGATAGTTATTTGAACATAACATAATGACATTTTTACCTTCCACTTTACAAACTGTATCACTAGCTCCTTCTAATGTTCGATGAATCCATTCGCGGCCACCTTCACGTATTTCACTCATTTCTGTAGCTAAAAAAGCTGTAGGATTATGTTTCATTATTCTTTCACCAGTTTTTGACGTTAATAAATTCCATGTTCATTATTTATAGCTTCTTCAAGTTATTTAATTTAATGTCTATTTTATTTTTTCTCTCAAATGGTCAATCTTGTTGAAAATTACTATATTTTGACGATTCTAACATAACCCCTGATTACTCAAAATTTAAGATCTAAATAGATAAAAAACTGATTCTTCTCCCTTGTGAGTCTATGGGAATTTCTAAATTATTTTCACCTTTTGATCTGAGCCCCTAGGCTCTCAATCATAATCTTGAGAATGTTAAATGATGTTATTTCCGCACAATCATAAAGCGGATTAAATTCAACTATATCCCAAGTTATGATTTGATCACTGATATTACCGTTAAAAAGGCCATTAAGAACCCAAATTAGATTCCTAGTCGAAATTCCAGCTGCTACAGGATTTCCAACGCCTGGAGCAAAACCAGGATCTATTACATCTAAATCAACAGAAATATGAATACGAGAATAGCGACTACTAAGGCGTTTAGAAAAATTATAAGCAAATTGATGCAAATTAGATTCTCGAAGAAGAGTATCCGTTGAGAAAACTTCAATACCGACCTCTTTTGCATCCTCCAATTGATTTCTTGTGAAATCACGATAACCGAATACACTAGCTCCTTGAAATGATTTCATCTCGGAAAGCCTTCTTAATGTACAAGCATGAGAGTATTTAGATTCTTTAACATCCTTATACATATCTAAATGAGCATCAATATAAATATAATAGACAGATAGGTTAGCTTTGTCATAAGCATTCCCAACACCGATTGTAGTAGAATGGTCACCCCCCAGGATTAAAAATGGTTGTTCTGTTGATACTAAATCATAAATCCCCTCAGAAATGAATTGCATACTTTTTTCAATATCTGTATTGATAATACCTACATTTCCCCAATCTTGAATCCTATAATATTCATTAAGAGATAAACCGCTCTCAGAAACACATTCAAAATTTTCAGAAAGAAGAATTTTTCTAATATAATCAGGGCCTAATCTCGCTCCAGTCCGATAAGATGATGTTATGTCTAATGGAACTCCTAACATATGATAATTAGCCTCATTCTTTGACCAATCTTTTTTTATAATTCCACAAAACATTTCAGGTTTGTGACATACAAATTCTAAGTTCTTCACGGTTAATCACAGCGTCTTTTTCTATCTACTAAACAAGAGGGAATCAGATAAAGGTTTTAGGTTTTTAACGAAAACATGTTTATTGGAAATTCAAGACAATAGAATATGAAGAAACAATAAGATAATCTATCTGGACTTGAAAAGTCGGAGCTCATGTAATAAATGAAATTTAAAAAAATGAAGCAGGTTGTTATTAAACCTAATATGACAGTTATTGAACTATTATCCTCAATGAAAGATGGTGGTTTTACTTGTCGTAAAGTTGCAAATGCTACAGATTTAATGACTGAAATGATAAGAAATAAGGATTGTACGGTTTTTTTAGGATTAGCTGGAGCATTAATTCCTGGTGGCATGCGTAATATAATCCGTACCATGATAGAAAAAGATATGGTTAATTGTATAGTAACAACAGGGGCAAATTTAAGTCATGACTTACTAGAAACGTCAGGTGGATCCCATTATCATGGTTCAGAAACACTTAATGACATTAAACTAAAAGAAATACAAATGAGCAGAATATTTAGCACCTTAATTCCATATGAATCTTTTACTAGGTTTGAAAAAATGGCTCAAGAAGTGCTACAGTCTATTTCTACAGATAAAATGAGTACACGACAGTTTCTATATGAAATCGGACATCATATTGATGATCCAAAATCAATAGTGAGAACTGCATTTCTAAAAAATGTTCCGATCTTTTCTCCTTCATTCGCAGATAGCATGTTAGGAGTGCAGAGTTGGCTTTTTTCTCAATCAACACCTCTATTTATTGATGTTCTCAAAGATCATTCCGAATTTTCTCAAATAATATATGAATCAAAACGTTTAGGAGCTTTATTTTTAGGAGGAGGAGTACCAAAACATTTTATAATGAATGGATCACAATTACATGATGGACTGAGCTATGCAATCCAAATCACAATGGATCGCCCTGAACATGGGGGGGTGAGCGGAGCTAGTGTCAAAGAAGCCTTATCTTGGGGTAAAGTAACAAAAAAAGCGAAATGGATTGATATAATTGGAGATGTAACTCTAGTTCTACCTTTAATGATTTCAGGAGTGTTATCACAACTCGAACAGTAATATAATGAAATGAAGTGATTATTTGACAAGTTCAGATACCGTTAACGCTCACTTAGAGAAAGCTTGGACTGAATGGAGCTACGGTAATATAACTGAAGCAGCGAAAATATGGTATAATGTCAAAGAACTATTAAAGAATTCAAAAAACGAAAAGCTTGAAATAGATGTAAATAATTATTTAGCGATGTATCAACGAGTATGGGAAGGTAAAGACGAGTCTATTATTGATGTGGAAATGAATTTAAAACAAGCTCAAAGATTAAACTATCTTAAGGGTATCGTTGATTCAAAAATTGAATTAGCTTTCCGAGCTACTTCAGCCGAAAAAGCTCAAAATAATTTTCGGGAAGCAAGAACCATTGCTCGTAAAATTTTTGAAGAAGAAAAAAATAAGTCTGAATTGATACGAGTAACATACCTATATGGAATATATTTAGTCAAAAGAGGGATAGAAAAATTCGGCTATTTATTTGAACAATTTCAAACTGCTCTTCAATACGCTATTGAGGAAAATAACAAATATTTCATCGCTGAAATACATCATGGAATTGGAGAAGCATTCTTACGATTAGGCAATCTTAATGAAGCTAAACATCACTTTGAAATTTCATTACAAATCTATAAATATTTAAATAATGACAGAAAAATTCTAGCACTTCTTGTTTCTATTGCTGATGCAGAAATACAAACTGAAGAGTACAATTCACTTGATATTCTAGAAAAAAACTATCAAGAATTCAACAATCTAATCACTGAAGTTAGAAATAAAATACCACTAACAGACCTTTTCAATCATCTGTCACGGTTCTCAGATATTTTCCTAGAGCTGGATGCATTCAAGCGTGTCAGCTCTCTTGTTAATGAACTTGAAAAAATACTACGAGAAGCAAATATTAATTCAAAGCTTTATTTTGAAGGGAAAATGGCACTAGCAACAATCAAAGGAAATATGGAACTAAAAAAATTAAATTTAACAAGAGCAGAAGATTTATACCTTTATATAACAAAGAGAAGAGAACAGGCAAGAATTGCAGACTTATATAATGCCTTAATAAGCCTAGCAATTATATCAATCTATAAATATAGAATATTCTTTGACATTGAACACCTTACAAGAGCGCAAGAATTAATTAAAGACGCAATAAAAATATCTAAAGATACAGACCATATAAGAGGCTATGTTAGGGCAAGCATGGTAGATGCAATGCTGAAAATTACAGTGGGAGGAAAAAATGCGGATTTATCTGAAATGGAACGAGTAATAAACATTGCACAAGAAAAAGGATTACAAATTGAAGCAAGACATGCACAAAAGGAATTATTCAGGTTTAGAAGAGGGAACATTGGGATTAATCATGCACCTCTTAATGACCGATCCGTTGCAGAAGTTTTACAGTATGCATTAGAAGCAAAAAAGATTGTTAGAAAAATTCAATGATTGAAACTAATTTAACATGAAAGATAAAAAACAAAATGAAAAATGTCAATCATGAAAGGAAAAAGGACAAAAGTTTCACATTTAGATAGAAATAAAATTAGAAGGAAAGAAACATGACAGTAGAAGATATTATTAGTGACATCATTAGTTTCATTGCCCCAACAGAACCCCCGTTTTCATCCCTCTTCATACTGGGATTATCTTTCGTTGTCTCATTATCATCAGCATTACTCTCACGATATATGATCGATGTTGATAAACTTGAACGCCTAACAAGAGAAACAAAAGCATACAGCAAATTACGAATGCAAATGATGAAAACTGCAGATAGTAAATTAAAACTAAAATATGAAAGAAATGCGGATAGAATGCGGAAAATGCAATCTGAACTGACAATGATGAATATGAAACCATTGTTGATAATGATGCTACCATTAATGATCTTCTTTGCTATATTTTCCTCATATTATACATTCAGTATAGATGCGAACGTAAATCCCGTAGTGATCTCAGGACATATACCTGCAGTGATACCATTCAATCTACCTGAACAATTAATATTTCCATTAGGGAAAAATGGGTATGTAGAAGGATGGGGTAATGTCTTCGTTCCAAACTATGTTTGGTTTTATTTTGGTGGAAGTGTTGCTTTTAGCTCGATTATACGCAAAGTATTAAGATTACAACCCGATGTACAGTAAGATATTCTGAAAAAATAAGATTATAATTCGATATCCTATCAATCTAATTCATGGCTGTGAATTCAATGACTAAGAATGTTATTAAAAAGAAAAGTCCTGGTGGACGAATATTAGTTCACAAGGTTAAAAAGCGATCTCAAAAGAGTTATTGCAGCATTTGTGGCGCAATTTTGCAACAAAAAGCGAAAAAAAATACAAAAAGCGGAAAATATGCAACAAGACCATTTGGTGGGGAGATTTGTCACTCATGTTTAAAGAAAACAATCCAGAGTGTCGAATTATAAGTTTATTAGGTCTTAGCAAATACTTATTTAGTTGAACTTATTTTCAAAAGCTGATAAAAATGAGTGCTAGGAAAGAGAAAAAGAAAAAAATTTCCTGTAAGAAATGTGGATGCATAATTAATCCCACCGAAACTCCTCCATTAAAAACCTGGCAATTAATTAGTCCTATGCCTGACAAAGAAGGTCGTGTTACATTAACAATAATGGGGTCGTTTCGCTGTCCTGATTGTGAAGCTCCAGTTAGAGCCGCAATGAAAAAAATCCGAGGAGACGAAATTGGTTCAGGAAAATCGAAGAAAGAGCTCCTCATTCAAGCAATCAATCTTATTCAAGAACCCACATCTATAAATCAAATTGAAATAGCTGGTATTTCTCCAGCAGCAGTAGGTAAAGCTATTCAGACCCTAATAGATAAGGGAGAAATTAGCGGTAGGTTTGAAAATGATATATTTCATCCAAAATAATCATTAACTGACCTTACTTTCTTCTTTAATTATTTCTCGTGTGAGAATTGTGGCATAGGATCCTTTTGGTAATGCGAAAGAAATTTTGATAGCTTTTTTTTCAGTACTTATTTTTTCATTGTTAATTTTTGTAGGGAAGATAATAGCTTTACGAGTGGACCCTTTTGAACTTAAGCTTGGTTTTTCATGTTTAAAATTATTAAAATCGACAATATCAGCCTCTAACATTGTAAGAAGAATATTCCATATTTTTTCACTTGTTTCTTGTTTTTTACTCTGATATCCAGGTAATGGAATACGTAAATCCTTTAAAGATACTATATTATCCACATTAACAGAACTTAGTATTCTGTTAAAAATATAAGCTTGATAAGCCGAAATCGATAATCTTAGAAAATATTTTGGCAGGCGTAGAACATTTTTCTTTGCGGGAAATCCTTTTAGGAGACCTGTTAATAACATTCTTTCAATACTATATTTTTTGGGGAACTGGTCCCTTATACGAGTATATGAACTAGCTTCAAGATATTCCATTCGTAATTGTGTTATGTTCTCATGTTCGAGAGCACTTGTATCGCCTATATATCTCTTAATTATCTCAGGATATCTTTTTTGTAGTAATAATTTTCCTATTAAATGAAGAATAGGACGTTTCGATCCGAATCGCTGTATTCCATAATAATTTAGTATACCATTTGATTCCATCTGAATTTGAAAGGAATTCCACTCTTCTGAGGTCCATTCTCTCTCAATGTCACGAATGATTACTTCAAAGTAGTTTCCTACTAAATCTCCAATCCTGATAGCGAATCTTTGACGTATTGGATGAAATAACTTAAGATCACTGAAATTTATTTTTTTAACACTTTCTATATCAAGATTCCATATCGAAATTCGTTGAAAAGTTTCAGCATAAGCATCTTTCAATCCAGCATAACCTATATCACTTTCATTCAGTCCTAAGAAAAATGAAAGCTTCTTAATTGCATTAAAAGTATCTAACCCAGATTTCCAGAGAACACAATGAATGTACATACCCCCTTGATCATCCCCGATTTCAGAGCCAGTAAATATTGGTTTTCCAGAAGGTGGAATTTCGCGAACAACGAAATCCTCATTTTTCTGCTTAATAATTCCCCCCATACCTCTAAATCGCGGAGTTGAATACTTATTAATTCCTACAAGGCTCTCAACGGAATAGTTTTTTGACATAACTATTCAAAGAATGTGTTGTACTTACCTTCGTTAATGGCTTTAATAATTTCTTTGGGTTCTTCGTCGTCGATTGTTAAACCCATTGAAACACATGTTCCAATTGCTTCTTTCACAGCTGCTTTTAAATCAACTGCTAGCATAGAATCTTTTTTCATTTTTGCTATTTTTATCACTTGATCAAAGGTAACATTCCCAGATTTTTCTGTTTTTGGAGTTCCACTTCCTTTTTCCACCCCAGCTTCGCTTAATAAAAGAGATGATGTCGGGGGAATACCTACAGTTATTGTAAAATTCCTTTTATCATCTACTTCAACTTTTACAGGAACTTTCATCCCCTTAAAATCTTGAGTTTTTTTGTTAATTTCATCGATAACAGCTTTTATATTGACTCCGAGTGGACCTAATGCTGGACCAAGTGGAGGTCCAGGAGTTGCCTGTCCTGCATCGACTAACGCTTCAACCGTTTTTGCCATTTTACTCACTTAAATGTTAATTGATCAATTAATTAATACTCATCCAATATTAGAGTGAAAAATTAAGCTTTTATGATACTTCCTCTTTATCGATTATCTCTCAAAACACACAAAAGACTTCGCTAAAAACCCTCTTAATAGCCTAAAATAATAAATAAAGATAAAAAATAATTTTAGAAGGGAATACTTAATGTCCTATTCACCAAATCAACTGGAAGTAGCAATTTCTCAAGCCAAAGCAAAAAGTAATGAACGAAAAAAAAGAAAATTCACTGAAACAGTTGAGCTTTCTATTGGTTTACGAGATATTGACTTAAAGAATCCTGCAAACAGAATCAATATTGAAACTTTGGTTCCAAACGATTTGGGAGGCAAATCCAACGTTGCTATTATTGCAGAAGGTGATCTTGCCGTTAAATCAAAAGATTCTGGATTAATGACTCTAAATCGAGAAGATATTGAGAGATTAGCAAAAGAACCAAAAAATGCCAAGAAAATAGCGAATGAAATCTCATTCTTTCTTGCAGAGCCAGCAATGATGGCGATTGTGGCTCGATTTCTTGGCAAAATATTGGGACCCCGAGGTAAAATGCCTAAACCCATTCCCCCGAATGTGGATGTCGATAAATTCGTTGAAAGATACAATCGAACAGTAAAACTAAGACTAAAAACAACCCCTGTAATTAATGCAAAAATTGGGAAAGCAAATCAAGATGATAAAGCGTTAGCTGAGAACGCTAATTCGTTAATACAAGCATTAACCGCAAGACTTCCAAAAGGAACGGCTCAAATTAAATCCATTTATGTCAAAACGACAATGGGGCCATCCAACAAAGTTCAAAGAAATTAAATGAGGTTGACAACAATGGCGCGACATAAACCCTATGCAAAAAAGTTACGTCTGGCAAAGAAAGGGAATTCCAATAACACGGTTCCAACATGGGTAATAATGAAATCTAATAGACAGGTAACGACCCATCCGAAAAAACGAAGATGGCGTTCTTCAAAAATTAAACCATAAGGACTGTTATTATAATGAGTGAAGAACCAGATTCAATTATTGAAGAAAGGATTTATACAGTTCCTTTCAGTAAAGTAATTTACAACCGAAGAATTCCTCGTCCCAGAAGGACCCCAAGAGCAATGCGGTATCTAAGATCTTTTGTTAGAAGACATCTTCGTTGCGATGAAATTATCATTGACCCTGAAGTGAATGAATTTATGTGGGCTCGTGGTATACAACATCCTCCGAGAAAAATACGAATTCGTGCAATAAAAACAGAGGAAGATATTGTAACAGTTTATCTTGGATGATAAACGAAAAGGATTCACTTTGTCCAAGATATCCTAATAATTAGGGGCCCTGGTAATGGAAATCGAATTTGCTGACTTCCTAGGTAGTATTCATATTGGAGTAGCGTTATTTTGTACAGAAAATATTGCATTTATTCCAAATAATACACCTACGATTTTGGAAGAATTAGTAAAACGCACATTAAGGGTAGAAATTACGAAAGTTCCAGAATCTATAATAGGTTCGCTAGTAGTTGGGAATTCTTTCGGTATTGTGGTTTCAAATGTAATTAGCTCAGAGGTATTGAAACAACTAAAATTAGTAGATATTCCCATTTTTCAGGTCTCCGAATTTTTTGCGTTTGGTAATGTAGTCCTAGCAAATGATAATGGTGGAATTATTTCCCCAATTGTTCCCCTTGAAATTCGTAAAAAAATATCTGAGATTTTAAATATACCAATTGAAGCTAAAACAATAGCTCAATCAGACCTAGTGGGAAGTCTTGGATTTACTACAAATAAAGGGGGAATATTCACACCACTTGCCAATGAAGATGAAATAACAGAAATTAAAGATATTCTCCATCTTAAATCAGTTGGCATTGGAAGCATTAACAAAGGTTCAGAATTTATAGCCTCTGGAATCATTGGAAACACTAAAGGATTACTAATAGGCAGAGAAACAACAGGAATTGAAATTATGGGAATAACACGATGTTTTTCTCAATAAGATGAATTATAACCCTTATTATATTAAAAAAAATAAAAAGAATTAATTTTAATAATCATGGAAAGAGTTGCATAGACATGAACAATATATCTGTAAAAGTATTTAGAATTACAGGATCTTTCAAACAAAGACGTGAAACCACACCATTTTCAAAAGAGCTTTGCGCACTAACAGAGGAACAAGCTAAGGAAAGGCTTTTTTCTGAGTTTGGAAGTCGAAATCGACTGAAAAGACGAGAAATTCGGATCAGTTCAATAAATGTGATTACTCCTGAAGAAATCACAGATCCATTTGTTAAGAAACTAGTTTCTAGTGACTTTAAGATACCTTATGAGGATTGAAAATGACACAACCAGTAATGACTGACGAAGTTGTTAATCGTGTAAAAATCCTCCAAGAAGAAATAGATCAGCTTCAAATCAGCTTGGGAGCAATAGAACAACAAATAGGTCTTATTTCAAGAGTAATAAACTCATTAAATGATGCTATCAATACACAAAATGAATTAAAGAACAAAAAACCTGGTGAAGAACTATTAGTACCAATTGGTGGATCTAATTATATCCTATGCACTGTTAAGGATCCTAAAAATACATTTGTCTCTATAGGATCAGGAATTTCCCTGCATACAGAGCTTACAAATTCAGAAAAACGAAACAAGGTTCAAATTGAAAATCTAGAAAAAAATATAACGCAATTAGAGGAACAATATTCACAATTCAGCCAGATGTTAAATAATCGGAGGCAAGAACTATTAAAGATTGCCCAAAAATATCAGATCTTATGATATGATATTCATAACTCAAGAAATTTCCTCCTAAATAAATATATTTAATCTTCAAATGATTATAGGGAGTCTAATGAATTGTCGTCATTGAAAAAGGGAGTAAATAGTTTTCTTCAGAAGGTCAGCACATATGAAATCAATGATGATAATATTAAAAAAGCTATTAAAGAATTCAGAGACCTTCTCATCTCAAATGATGTATCTTTAGAGGTAGCAAAACAAGTTTCCAAAAAACTTACGCTTAAGATGAAAGGAAAACGAGCAAAACGTTTCAGTAATCTCTCAAAAATGATCCCAGAATTTGCAAAACCAATTTTAATTGATATTATCACTCCAGAAAGGCCTATAGATATAATTGGAGTAGTAGAAAATCATAAAAAATCTTCTAGTCAAAATTCGGAAAAAAAACCACTTGTTTTTCTGTTTTTAGGTATAAATGGTACAGGAAAAACAACTACAATCGCAAAATTTGCTTATCTCCTTAAGAAAAAAGGATTTCGTGTCGTTCTTGCTGCAAGTGACACATTTCGTTCTGGTGCCCAAGAGCAATTAAAAAGCCATGCGGATAATGTTGGAGTAAAAATAATTTCAGGAAAGTATGGAAGTGATTCAGCCGCAGTAGCATATGATGCTATCGCTCACGCAAAAGCTAAATATGCTGATGTTGTAATCATAGATACTTCTGGCAGAATGGCTGTGAATCGTGATTTAATGGAGGAGATGAAAAAGATTATTCGTGTTACAAATCCTGACTATACAATTTTAGTGGTTGATGCTTTAGCTGGAAATGACGCAACGGCGCAAGCACAGGATTTCAATAAAGAAATTCCGTTAAATGGGATAATTCTTTCAAAAATGGATGCTGACGC
>JBHLKP010000084.1:0-7401 GCA_048886525.1 Candidatus Hodarchaeota archaeon
TTACGGGGTATTATTTTATTAGTCATTGAATGGACTATAATTGCTTATTTATTTCACGCAGAATTTCTTTATTTCGGTGTTCTTGCGTGTATTGGATTTAGTTTCATAATTTTAGCTTTTGTACGCCGCTTGTCAACCCAGATTCTAACAATTCTTTCCACAGGCTTAATTCTAGTATCTCCGATTTATTATCATCTTTCCTTAAATGGTAATTTTGATTTTTTGGGGAATTTCCTTGTAACTGCAATTTTCTTTCCTCAATGGCCTTATGGTTTATACCCTCTTTCTCCTTGGTTGGGCGTTATGGGATTAGGTTTCGTTTTTGGGAGATGGTTGAAAAAGCAGCAGGAATATCCAGATGCAGCTAGACGAATCGCTAAAAACTTGACTATAGGAGGCTTAATATCTCTCTCTGCTTTCTTCCTCCTTCGGATTGGTACTGGTTGGCCATTTAATTACTTAGCAATCTCAGATTTAGAGGGGGGTTTTACCGTTACTAATTTCTTTTTGTTATCAAAATACCCCCCTAGTTTTACATTCTTGCTTTGGACATTAGGAGGTATGTTATTAGCCCTTGCTTTTGCGTTTTACTTGCAAGAATCCCCGTGGTTTAAAAAATACTCATTCCCAGTAGTTCTTTTTGGCACAACACCACTTTTTTTCTATACTATCCATTTAATTGTCTATGGAGCAGTTCCCATAATATTAAATCTTGAAAAAGCTTTTACTCTTCCCTTGACAATCATTGTCTGGATTTTTGGCTTAATAATTTTGTACCCATTGTGTCTTATTTTCAGAGATCTAAAGAATAAATATCCTCAGTCCTTTCTTAAATTTATCTAAATCCGTAAAGTCTTTTACACGTCAGATTTATAGATGTTAACAAAATCTCTCTGTTGAAAGAATATTTTCAGAACTTATCCTTCAAATAACTTCCTCCGTATCATTAACCTAATCAGAATAATATCTTTAAATAGTTGATAAACGTCTTTTTATCATTCCCGAAAGGGATTATTTTTTACCTAGTATTAATATCGCTTATCATAGCGACTCAGAAGGTCTTAATCTTGTTTACAGAAGGAAAAATAGGTTCAATGAAAACAGTCAATCGTTTTATTAGATCTGCTACTGCAGAATTTGGTGCAAATTCAGATGGTACAATAACAAAACATTACTTCGATTTATACAATCAATTAGCTATGAGTGAAATTGGAATCATTATTCAAGGACATCTATATATTTCTGAAGAAGGAAAAGCACATGAGGGGATGGCTGGTATTACTAATAAAACTCAAATGGAAAAACTTAGACAGCTTACGGAAATGATCCATAGTTCAGGATCCTTTTCCAAAATCATTGCTCAATTAAATCACGGAGGTATTTACTCAGTAAGTAAAAAGGCGCCCTCATTGCGGGAGGATAAAAATTCGGTTGAAATGACCGATGAGGACATTGAGGAAGTTATTTCCAATTTCAAATCTGCTTCAAGACAGGCAAAAATTGCTGGATATAATGCTATTCAAATTCACGCGGCTCATGGTTATTTGATAAGTCAATTCCTTTCGACACGAAGTAATAAGAGAGAAGATAGATGGGGAGGTACGTTAGAAAATAGGGTGTCTCTATTGCTAGATGTTTATCACAGTATCCGTGATGTGGTAGGCAATAATTTTCCGATTCTTGTAAAGATGAATGGATCAGATGATCCAATCGATGGATTTCCACTTAAAGAAGGAGCCCAAGTAGCTAAATGGTTAGCTGAAGAAGGATTAAATGCATTAGAAGTTAGTGGGATGAAATCTACAAGGAAAATTGTAGAACCTGAGAACACTTATTTTGTTCCTTTCGCAAGGGAAATTAAAAAGGTTGTAGGAGACATGCCTATAAGTGTTGTTGGAGGTTTTCGCTTTTTTAGTACAATACAACAATATCGTGATGAATTTGCAGATTATATTTCTCTTTCACGGCCATTTATTAGGGAACCTGACCTTATTTTAAAATTTAAAAAAGGAAAAAAGGGAGCTGACTGTATTACCTGTAATAAATGCTTTAATGTTGAAGATATTGTTAAATGTCGGGCCGAAGATTGAATTTTCATTTTCTAGAAAATGATTTAGTTAAAATATCTTTATAGAAACTTTTTTTTTACAAAAATAAAAGGTCTAAATTGCTTTATTTGAGTAATTTCTGTTCTTGATCAAATTAAATTTATGTTTTAAAGGATGTAAAAAACAATATGGGAAAAACAATTATTGAAAAGATCATAGCTGACCATTGTTCTGAAAAAGTGGAACCAGGTAGTATTGTATGGATAGATATTGATGTTCGCAGTGCTAGAGACTTTGGTGGGGCTAATGTAGTTAAGCATCTTGAGAAGCACTACCCAAATGAACAAAAAATTCAAAATCCTGAAAAAACTTATTTCACGTTTGATTGTGTTGTACCCGCAAATAATATCGGTTATGCCGAAAATCAACAAATAGCTCGGATTTTTGCTCGGAAACATCTTTCTCGTAAAAATTTATTTGATGTTGATTCTGGTATAGGCTCTCATGTAATGATAGAAAAAGGAATTGCAATTCCTGGAAGTACAGTTGTAGGAACAGATTCACATTTGAATATATTAGGATGCATTGGAGCTTTTGGACAAGGGATGGGTGATCAAGACATTGCTTTTACTTTTAAAACTGGAAAAACGTGGTTTGAGGTTCCTGATACAATGACTATAACAATCAATGGTACACCGGCAAAAAATTCTTCTGCAAAAGATGTAACACTAGGTGTGCTTGAACTAATTGGTTCCAAAGGTGCTTTAGGGAAATCCATTGAATTCTATGGTGACACTGTAAATGCATTTGACCTACCTGGAAGAATAACACTTGCTTCAATGGTTACTGAAATGGGTGGTATTATTGGTTTAATGGTACCAAATGATCAAATTATTGAGTATTGTAAAAAACGAAGTGGGAAAAATTTCCCAATACATACTGCCGATAGCGATGCTTCGTACACTGAACAACTTGATTTTGATTTTGAGGGCCTCGAGCCCCGAATTGCACTACCTCCTTCACCTGAAAGAGTTAAACCTGTATCAGAGGTAGCGGGTATTAAAATAGATTCTGTTGTTATAGCTTCTTGTACGAATGGTCGGTATGAGGATTTTGCTGTTGTTGCTAAGATGCTGAAGGGTAAGAAAGTTCATAAAGATGTAATGATGAAAATAGTACCTTCAACTCAAGAAGTATATGGTCAGCTGTTAAAGGATGGTTTAATAGCAATATTTTATGAAGCTGGAGCTATTATTAGTAATCCTGGATGTGGTGGGTGTGCTTCTGGTCAAATTGGGATGACTGGTGAAGGCGAAGTGCAAGTATCTACTGGAAATCGAAATTTCGCTGGAAAACAAGGAAAAGGAGATACTTACCTTGCGAGTCCTGCCACTTCAACAGCTGCTGCCATTGCTGGAGAAATCACAGTACCTGAATTTTGAGGTGAATAAATGTCAAAACCAACAACGTTAAAAGGACGAGCTCTTATAATCAAAGATAAGAATGACCAACCCATTGACGATATTGATACTGATATGATTTTTCACAATCGTCATCTTCATATTACAGAATTGAGTCAAATGGGCATTCATGCGTTTGGAAATCTTGAAGGATGGAAAGATTTTCCCAATATCGTTAAACAAGGTGATATTCTGATCGTTGGAAAGAATTTTGGAGCTGGAAGTAGTCGTCAACAAGCTGTTGATTGTTTTCGTGCCTTAGGAATTGTCTTGATTATTGGTGAATCCTTCGGTGCTATATACAAGCGAAATACTATTAATACTGGATTACCATTATTGATTGTACCAAATATAATGGAAGAGGATCTAGTAACTGGAGATATCATTGAAGTGAATCTTGAGACTGGTGAGATAATGAATGATACAAAGAAAATACATCTTACTCCTGGTACTCCCCTATCGAAGGTTCAACTAGATATTTATCAAGCTGGGTCTTTATTTGATTATGGCAAAACATTATAATAAAGATTTAGCTTTTAAGCTTTTTTATTTTTAACTGCATCCAAGAAATCGTGTATTAATTCTTTGGGATTATCCGATTTTTCTAATACAGTAGAAACTACAATAATATCTGAACCTGCTTTCGTAAGATCAGCAATCTGTTCTTTTGTTTGAATACCTCCTCCAGTAAGTAATAATGCATTCCTTTTTTGAGCGAATTGCTTTGTTTTTTTAACTAGCTCCAACCTATTGGCAATAGAGTTGCTAAAATTTCCTGATCCTGCTTCTAAATATAATCCCCACCAATATTTACGCCATTTGGAAGTTAATTCCTCATAAGCTTCATCATCAGAGAGTTCTTTAGACCTTAATTTCTTTCCAGCACTTGAAAAGGGACTGAGTACCATATAGCCATATTTACGATCGATTGGCCAGTTTTTACCAAGGAACCAAAAGCATTTCCAGAACCACTTGGCAATCCAATGATATTTCTTCCCAAGTTTTAAAACAACTTTAATTCTAAAACGTTGACAATTCAGAAGTGTTGGCATTTGAATATAGTCGGCAAACTTGGAAATTTGCAGAGGATGACCTGGAAAAATGACAACTGATGGAAGAGGGAGATTTAAATTCTTTAATCGCTTTAAATATCTATGTACTCCCCGATAAATTTCTTTTGAATCTCCAACCCAGATTTCAAGAGGTAACATATCAATATTTTCGGAATTTTTTTCTAATATTTCCTTTATTGCTTGAAACATGCGTTCAGTAGCTTCCCCTTTATTCGGGTCTATTAAAATAGCCAGCTTGGTAATTGTATTCGCGCTCCAGGAATTCCTGATATATCTTAAGCAATAAATTGTATTTTTTCGCAAGATTAGAAGAATCTAGAATTAACTACTCGTATCAAACACCCTTTAATAAAAGATAAAAAGGATATCTTTAAATGAATCCACTAAAAATTTGACATTTTCTGGTTGTTTTAGGAGGTAATTATCCCCCTTGGGAAAAAACATTGATTATCATGTTCATACACGCTTTTCTGATGGATATTACAGCCCCCAAGATATGATTTTGGCTGCTAGAGAGAAATCATTACAAGAAATTTGCATTACTGATCATTATTCAACAATGAAACCCGCATTATCCAGTTTTGAACTAGAGGATTATTTTACAACATTAGACAAAATACGGAAAAATGAATCGCTAGATGTTCAGCTATTTATAGGAATAGAAGTGGATATGTACTCAATTGAGACTTTCCATGAATTGATAGAATATGATTGGGATCTTGTTCTTTTTGAATATGTATTTAATGGACCTTCATGGTATGAAAATTTCCGAAAAGTTATAAGATTCAAGAAGAATTTTCCTAAGTATAATGTTGGTTTAGCACATACACGATTTTCAAGGGTGTCGGAATCCAAATTAGATTATGTATTGAATATGTTGAAAAAATATAGCATAATAATAGAATTAAATACTTCATACCAAAATTATCTTGATTCCTGGTTTAATTATCTAAATGACGAGTTTTTTTATTCAATAAGTACAGATGCTCATAGCAAGGAAAGATTGGGAGATATTGGCCCAGCACTCTACTATCTTCAAAGTAGGCGAATTCTAGACAGCCAAATAATTAAATTAGCTGAAGAAAATATTAAAAGAAAGTAAGATAAATGAAGAATTATTGTAGGTAGAATTAATGTCAATTATTTTTGATTTAGAAAACGTATTAGCAGATTTCTCTGACCCAATGCAGAATAATATCAGATTCATTTATTCATTAGCATTACTCCCTAAGCCGAAAGTTGCCTTCCATTCAGACGCAGATGGAATTATATCAGCTATGATATTGAAATCATTAGAGGAGTACAAAAACGCGATTTATTTTCCGCTTGGTTACCAGGAGCTGCATCATCCTAAGTTTGGTCAATTTCTTTCCACTCTTAATTGGATAGCTATTGTCGATTTAATGCCATTTCACGTGAAAGAAGTAGACCTATACTGTGATCATCATGAAAGTACTAAAAATCTTCCTAAGTTGGCTGAAGTTGTCATCTATGACGAAGAAGCCCCAAGTACTGCTTTTTTGCTTGCTACTCATTTCAAAGATAGAATATCCGAAGAATTGAAATTATTAGCAGATTTAACCATCATAACCGATACTGCAGGTTTCACTATTCCTCCTCCAGTTGGAACTCAAGAATCATTTTTAGAAACCTCGCATCAAAATCAAGCTTGGTTACTAGACGATATTTGTAACACTCCTGAATCAACAGAGGAAGTCTTGAATTTATTACAGGATTTTTCATTAAGCGGAATTAATCTCTTCTCAAATGATCTCTATCAACAAAAAATTGCAATACTGCGAAATCTTAGAAAAGAAAGTGTCATGTTAGGTGATGAATTTAAGACTGCAGACATGATTATGATTGTACAAGGAGAGAGAAAAATTGTAACTTCCGCTTTAGTTCAAAGTTTATTTGTTCGCGGGGTCAAGTTAACCTGCGTATTTTATCCAGGGAAACGTTTCACGGGTCTATCATTTAGAGTTAGTTCTCAGATTTCAGATTCAGAATTGGAAAACATTCGTGTTGATCGAATTGCAGAAAAATTCTTTGGAGGTGGACATCCTAGAGCTGCGGGTGGACGAGGAAAATCATTTAAATCTACTTTAAAAGAATTATTAGAATGGATTGAGCAGAAAAAGCTTACTTATCGTCTTTATGATTTACGTAGGCCTAGTAAGATACATCAAATTAGTAAATCTCTTGAATAAAGCGTCTTTGGAATTTGGGACATTAGGACAAAACCAATTTGGCTTTTATTAATTATATCTAATATTATTTCTTTGCTTTACAATATCTAAACATACCTGGAGCATCATATGGACGTTTCATAAAGCCATAAGGCTCATAAAATCGTGAATTTCCTTTTGCAGCCATTAAACCAAAGAATGCTGTTTCATCTGCATGGTTTTCTAAGAAATCCATCAATCTATCCATAATCTGTCTACCTATTCCCTTTTTTTGATGCTTAGGGAAGACCATCACATCTTGAATGTAGTAGTAAATTCCATCATCTCCAATAATACGGCCAAACCCAACAACTTCTTCATCTAGAAGCGCACAAACAGAAAAAATAGAATTTTTCAATGATTTTTCCACAGCATTATTGGAAACTTTCGACCAACCTACAGAATTTCTTAGAAGCTGATATTCCTCGATTGTTGGAATTTTTTCTTTTATCTGAATTTTATATGACATAAATATGATGTAAATTTATTATATTAAAAATTCTTATTGTGGTAAGGGCAATAATTAAAACGATTGCAGGAAGAATAAATTTGAATCGAAAAGCAACCTGGATTATTTATTTTTCTTTTTGGA
>JBHLKP010000084.1:7501-14930 GCA_048886525.1 Candidatus Hodarchaeota archaeon
ACAAGAAATCCTTTAAGAGGCCAAGAAACAGAGGTTCATGAACAACTTAAGAAGATCTACTTAAATTCTTTGATATTCGGAGAAAAAGAGGCGTATATCAAGATAAAAGGCAGAAAATTTCGTGTAGATGTCTTAGATAGACAAAATAATATAGCTTATGAAATTCAAAGACATAACTTCGGTAAAGGATTTTATGATAAGATAAAGATATTAGTGAGTCAATTAAACATAATTATTGTTCATCCAATCGTTATAAGGCAGAAAGTAACTCGAATGAAGAATGGAAACATTATTGGAGTTAGTTATATAAATAAGAGCAAATATACAGATTATTATTCACTTTTTGAAAAACTGGTAAGCTTTAGAACCGTTTTTGTACCCCAAAAAATAGGATTTGATGTTTTATTAATTAAAGAGCATGTCAAAAAGGAATTCGCTGGAATCTGGAGTAACAGTAGGCGCCCACGATATCGAATGACTCAACGTGAACTTATGAGTATTGAAGAAAGCACTGAAATACGTCAAAAATCTGATCTATATTCATTTTTACCAAAAGGTTTACCTGAGGTTTTTACCAACCGAAATATTAGTGAAAGACTTGAAATTCCTGGAGGAAACAAAAGGAAAAGACGAATAGCGGGATGTATCACATATAGTCTGAGTAATCTCGGTCTCATTGAACTGGTAGGAAAGAAAGGTAGAGCAAATCAATTTATAATTTCGAAATGAATATTATAGAATAAAAGAGTAGTAAGTTATTGAATTATCTTAGCAATTAAAAAGTTTTGGATTCCGTAAGAAGTACCTTATTAATGGTTCTTTGGTTTCAGCAGCTCAGAAGCAAAATGTCTGACAAAAGAACAATATCTAGAGAGAATATTGATTTTAGTAATAATAATAGAAAGAGAGTTTTGTTATACGGTAGTCTTATAGGACTCTTAATCGTCTCTGGTGGTATAGTGGGATACTTTTTCTTAGCTTTTGACTCTATAGGATACAATCAATACGGATTAAACCAAAATGACCTTAGTCAACAGATTGAGGATAGAGTTTACGAAAAAGGATTATACCATATTGGTTTATTACACCATTTCATAAAATTTCCCAAGACCGTTCAGAAAATTGAATTCTTTGATACTTTAGGTGAACCAGGTGACACCTATGGGCCATTAAATTCGCGTACAAAAGATGGATTAATGATTCATATCCAATTGGCCTTTCATTATCGCTTAAGAAAGGATGATATTTTATCTTTATATAGTACATTTGCCCTTGATTATGAGGATAGATTCGTTGGTCAAGCTCGAACTACAATACGAGATGTGGCAAGTCTCTTCAACGCGATTGAATTCTTTAACAACCGTTCGTCAATTGGAGATTTAATGCAACTAGAATTAACTACTGATATTGACATAATGTATGCGGAAATAGTATATTTCCAGATGCGCGAGATAGATTTACCAGATGAATTCGAAGAAGCGTTGAAACAAGTACAGATTGCTCAACAACAGTATCAAATTGCTCTTTACGAACAACAAGCGGCTATAGTAACAGCACAAACAGCTATAATCGAAGCTCAGGCTCAAGCAAATATTACAGTCCTTTCAGCCGAAGCTTCTGCAGAGGCTTATATTATACAGATGAACGCTACAGCTCAAGCTTTGAATATAACTTTAAGAGCAGAATCTTTAGCTTACTACGCAATGGGACAACAATTGAATTTAACATCATCAGAGTTATTAACACTTTTATGGATTAAAGCGATCACGGAACACGATCAATCTTTGCTGATTATTGGCGCTGATACTCCCATTATACTTCAACAAGAATTTAATACTACAAAAGGCATCTATTGATGCTTTTTTCTTTTTTATTTTAATAAAAAAAGGGGGAGAGTAAAGGAGATGCTTAAGATCCAGTGGTAGTAATTAGTTCTTGTTGATCTATTGAAATATCAGTCATTTCTTGGATATGAAAATAAATTCCTAGAGTTATCATTATTGCTGCTAGTAAAGCTACAATAAAAGCAGCTAAAATACCAGCAGGGAGGCCAAATTCTTCAATTAGTGTCCCAGCAATTGGTAATAGAAATATTCCTAAAACAGATACAATTGTTGGAATTAAGGAATATACTGCATTTCTATTTTCAGAAGGAACAAGATCTATCATCACTCTCTGCCTTAGAATTTGACCTAAATCAAATATTGTAGGGATGAGGCCGTTTAAAATAACAATTGCCCCAATACATCCGATTAAATTTAATTCATTCTTCACTGGGACTAGAAAAGTTAGTATTGTAAAACTTGGAAAAAAAAGAATAACAAAAAGAAAAGTAAAGTGTGACGCTTTCTCTTTTGTAAAACGTTGACTAGCTTTGGCAATATACATTGAGATCGGAACACCAACAACGAATGCAAGAGTTCGAAGAGCAGAAGCGATATCATCAGATCCTGAATACCCGAAATAGATTGGCATTAATATTAAACCTCCCCAAATCGCAAAGGCGCCAAATAAAAAAGCTGTGCCAAATATGAAGAAAAAGGGTGCTTTTTTTGTAAAAAGAAATTCTAATCCAGCTTTGAAGTAAGCTAAGAAGTCTTTGTTTTCACTTTCTTTTGATACTTCTAATCCAGCCTCATTTTTTATAACAAGAAGAACAAGCATGATAAATCCAACGCTTAGAAAAGATTGCAATCCAAAAACAAATTGACGTGTCATTAAAGTAGCTAAAATCCCGCCAATCATAAATGCAAAAGCTGAAGCGATTCTAGTTAGAGTTAAAACCCTAGAACGGCTGAAACCATAAATTTTTCTTTCTGGATCTGTTTCATCAACTACATGTTGATAATTATTATCTAACCAAGTTTCCATGGAACCAGAATTCTGCGCGTTTCCAAATCCATTAAAAAAAGCAATGATCATAAACGCGGAAAAGGTATGTGCAAACATCATGAGGAAAAAAGCAATCCCATAACTTGTATAGGCTATAGCTAAAACCCATCGTTGGCCAATCCAATCACCCAATGAACCTGAGGGATAATCAAATAATAATTGAATCAAGAAGGAAAAGGATAATGTAATACTAGTTTGAGCAAACCCTATCTTGTCTATCGAATATAGAATGAAAAATGTATTGGATAGAACCAAAAGAAAAGTGCTAAGTGATTGAGTAATAGAAAAAGTTCTTATATAATATTGGGCACGGGGAGTTAATTGATCGATACCCAAGTATTTATTTATCACCAATTTTGATCTATCCTTTTATTTTTTTGAATTAATGAGTATATAATCGTTAATTGCATTAAATATCATTTTCTCGGAGTTATCAAGCCATTCAGAATATATTTAAATGGGCTGGAAAAACCAATTCAATAACTGTTTGAATGGGCATACTTTTTAAATATTGAGATTATGGTAAATACTAATGCTTATAAATGCTTAAAAAAGTAGATAGTACAGTTCTCTATACATTTTAAAAGGAAAGATCTAATAATATTTTAGTTAAAGATTTTTGATGTCCATTCAAAATCTATTAAAATTGGAAATTCAAATGAATAATAAGGAAAGGGAAATCATTCCTGAGCTTAGGGAAGATAACAAAAGTTTTCTGGCTTCTTTTTATGAAGAAGTTGAAAAAGTAAAGATTATTGAAATTCCTAAAAGATTCAATAAAAATCCAATACGTCCTGCCATTATGGCGATTTTACGAAATGGTGTTGAAGATAAAGATCTACACCAGAAACGATACGCTCTTAACGCTCTTGAAATCAAGAATTTATTAAATAATGACGCTAAATTAATAAAAAAGTTGACACTGTTTAAAAAGGGAGAAGTTGGTGAAGATCAGGAAGAAATGACTAAAAAGGATGAAATTGGGTATACAAATCTCTATTTTCATTTAAAAAAGCTCGAAAAGGTTAATGCAATAAAAAAAGTCGCTTTTGTTATTGAAAAGAGCCATAAGATTGCGTATTATGGCCGAACAGCTCGTTTCATATTACTAACTAATCCAGGTTATGAACAAAAATATTTTAAAGAGATTTTTGGTGAATTGGGAAAATTTTTAAGAGTAACTGATCCTGAAGTCATCCTAGAAGATTTCTACAAAGCTGGTGAGGAATACTACAAATTAAGATCCCAACGGGTGAAATTTATAACTATGTTTCTTGCTAATAATGAAAAAATTATGATAAAGAATCAAATTAACATTGAAAAACTATTTTCATGTCTTAAATTGATAGACTTACATTATTCTGAATATAGTAGTATTTTACAAACTATGAACGAGAGGCTAAGCCTGATCATTTAATTTCATATTTTAGTTCTGAAACTCGAAGTTAAGATGTTAATAAAAATAAAATCTTATTATTTCAAAGAAGAGAAAAAAAGAGGGGAAAAAATCCCTTAGCTTTGTTCTAACTCGTTTGTAATGAATTTCTTATAACCAGTTAAATCAAAAAGTCCATGACCAGAGAGATTAAATAGAATGGTTGCTTCTTTCTCTTTTAAATGCCTTGCAATGTTAATCGTGGCTGCAATAGCGTGAGAGGATTCTGGTGCTGGGATTATTCCTTCTGTTTTTATAAAAATGTCTGCGGCTTTGAATGCTTCCTGTTGAGTGAATTTTACTGGCGAGACGTGATTAGAATCAATCAGTATTGATAAACTTGGTGCACATCCATGGTATCTTAACCCACCAGCGTGAATTGGGGGGGGAATGTAATCCGATCCAAGAGTGTGCATTTTTAGAAGTGGCGTTGTTTTAGCTGTGTCGCCAAAATCATATTTGTACACCCCATCTGACATTTTGGATGCAGCAACAGATTCCGCCGCAACTGCTTTCATTTCATATCCATTCTTGAACTTATCATGCAAAAATGGATAAGCTAGACCAGCAAAATTACTTCCGCCCCCGACACATCCAACAATATATTCAGGTCCATTCTTATCTTCCTCTGCCATTTTAAACTGTTCTTTAGCCTCAAGACCAATGATGGTTTGATGTAATAGCACATGATTCAATACTGAGCCAAGTGAGTATTTAATTTTTGTATCGCGTAGAGACTGGAAAATTGCTTCACTGATTGCAATACCTAGGCTACCAGGATTATTCGGATCTTTCTCGAGGAGGTTTTGACCAAATTCAGTATTTGATGATGGAGAAGGGAAGACTTTAGCTCCGAATAATTCCATAATTGTTTTCCGATGTGGTTTCTGATCATAACTAGCTCGAACCATGTAAATCTCACAACCCAGATTAAAAATGTTAGTAGCATAGGCTAATGCACTTCCCCATTGACCTGCTCCTGTTTCTGTTGAAAGTGTTTCTACACCTTCTTTCATATTGTAATATGCTTGTGCAATGGCTGTATTTACTTTGTGTGACCCCGTTGGAGATTTTTCCCCTTCATATTTGTAATAAATTCGTGTTTTTGTATTAAGTGCCTTTTCAAATCCATATGCTCTGATCAATGGCGATGGTCTAATTTGTTGTAATTTTTCTCGAATATCTCGCGGTATCTGGATTTTTTTTTCAGAACTGATCTCTTGTTTTATGAGTTCTTTAGGAAAAAGCGCTTCCAAATCTTTTGGATTAATTGGTTTGTTTGTTGCTGGAGATAAAGGAGGCGGTAGAGGTTTAGGTAAATCTGGCAGAATATTATACCAATATTTGGGCAGTTCGTTTTCATCCAATTCATATCTTTTATGTTTCTTCATTTATACCACTTTTTTTTAGAGACAGGTTCTTATCCTCCAAGCAGTTGCATGATTTGTTACTCCTAAGATCTAGAAGACCTCTAAAGATCAAGAAATTACAATTCTGTTTCATTTATCTTTAGAATCTTAGGGATAATGCCACCAGTGCCACCAAGTTAAAAAAACAGATAAATTAAACAAATTTAGCACTGATATTAGAATATTAGAAAAGAATTTTGGAATAGATGTTCTAAATGACCGATTAAAATCCAATGAAATACAAATTATACAAAATAATTGGCTTAAAATCAGTCCTAGAAGAGATGTATTATCATTCTTCCGTATTAATGCCAGTCCAAGTACATCCGATCCACACAACTTTGTAAAAGATTAAAAACCTGCAGACGTTTTAGGAAACTTCAACCTTTTATATTCTTGTATAATTGTTTAAGTGCCGAAAATAATTACTAATCCTTTAAAACTTCTTAGTTCAGATTCTTTTCAACAAATATTATTAACTCTTGTTGAACAGCTACATACATGGAGCTAGAAAATTTAATGAAAATGTTAAAAAAATTAATTTTATCATTAAAAAATTCAATCAATCTTTCTTTCTCTTTTTTGATTTGTACAGATGCAGAATCAATTTTTTTAAGGTCTGGAAGGAATTTCTTTTGCATCATCATTTGAATCTGGGCATAATAAACCTGAACCCGCTTAAGTTATCCTAAACCATAATCTTCAATAGACTATGGTTAATGGGCTTTATATACCTAAAATGATCGTCAAGTGGATATTTAAAAAATTCGAAAATCTAAAAATTGCCAGAAAAAGAATTTTTAAAAACAGTTGAATATTTATTTTCAGTTAAATCCATAGAAAACATCGTTAATGAGAGGAGTATCAAGTGAATTCTATCAAACAGTTCATGGGTATACAAAGCATTCCCCCCAGAGCCCGAATGGTCATTTACAAGTATAGTTGTCTTAGCTTGTCATCCTCATTACTACGTGGTCTATCAAGCACCTTCTTCATCCTTTTCATCATTGATAAAACCGATTTCTTCTTTGCTGGTTCGATCGTGTCTTTCATGTTACTTGTCCAGTTGCTAGCTGATTACCCGAGTGGTTCTTTAGGTGACTGGATCGGTCAGCGGTGGATTATGATTATATCTAACGCCGGTTTTGCCCTTTCTTTCTTCTTATTAGTCACTGCTAACAATCCAGCTGATTTTTTCCTTGTAGCTTTCTTTATGGGGTTTGCTTTCGCTCAGCTATCTGGAACAATGGAGACTTGGCTCGATAATAATTACATGAGAGCAATAGAAGAAGCTGATCCAGAAAGAAAAATCTACGGTTTCAGTGTTTCTCGCATTACTAGTTTAGACAGTCTCATAAGGGCATCAGCATTCATCGTCGGTGGAACAATGGCTACTTTCATTTCTAGAGAACATGTATTCTTCGTGCAAGCCTGCTTATTCATCGTGATATCCTTCGTAATCCTCAGATTAATGAAAGACGTGAAAGAAGAGACTAATCCTACTGTTGAAAACGAAAAATCTACTCCGAACGGTTATTTCAGCTCTCTCAAGGGAGGAATCCAGTTTCTCCTGACCGACAGAATAGCCTTCTTTTTCATCATGGGCACGGCTCTTATTTTTCTTAGTTTCACCATCTGGGGAGAATTGATCCTGATGCCTTTGTATTTCGGTTATACTGGATCTGATATCCTC